>CAZXHO010000324.1:0-2965 GCA_964640365.1 uncultured Sangeribacter sp.
GAATTCATAAAGATTAGTCGCTCCGGGCATACCTCCCGGAAGGATGATCCATTCTGGTGAGGAAAAATGTGTATTATCGAAAAGCACGTCGGCAGTCACTGTGATTCCGTGAGCGCCTGTCACCTGTAAGGCAGAGGTTATGGATACAGTTTTTACCGGTATTCCTGCCCTGCGTAAAACATCTACTGCTGTTAGGGCTTCTACTTCTTCAAATCCGGCGGCGAGAAATAAAAATGATTCTTTCATAATTAAAATTTCAGGAGTGAATGAATATTAGGTTGAAGTTATTGCTGTCAAATTTAGACAATATTATTCATTTTTACTAATTTTGCTACAGTTTTTTCACTTTGAATCAATTTTTTCTTATGAATTTATGTTATAGGACATTATTAATAGCAGCCATTATCGGGTTGTTTACTTCTTGTGGTTCTAAAGGAAATTATAAATATGAGGAGGGGTTGGTTTGGAATACTACCTACCACATCACCTATCAGAGCGACAAGGAGTTAGGAGATTCAATAATAGCTACATTAGAAAAGGTTGGTAAAAGTCTTTCCGTATTCGATAAGAATTCACTTGTGAGCCGGGTTAACGAATCCGAATCCATGACCGTTGACAGTGCCTTTCAAAATGTATATCTCGCATCTCTCAAAATAAATGATTTAAGTGGAGGAATGTTCGACCCCACAATATCACCTCTTATCACAGCGTGGGGATTCGGCCCCGGACACAGCATTTCTGCCGACACAATAGCCATTGACAGTATCCTGCAGTTCACCGGCATCAAGAAAACACGCCTTGAGGACTCAACACTTGTGAAAGATGACCGGCGGATACAGTTTAACTTCTCTGCAATTGCAAAAGGTTATGGGTGCGACATGGTGGCTTGCGTCTTAGAACGCAATGGAGTCGAAAATTATCTTGTAGAAATTGGAGGTGAGATTGCGGCAGGTGGTAAAAGCCCGCGTGACGGGAAGTGGAAAATCTCAATTGATCGACCTGTATTGACCGATTCCATGGAAATACATGATTCAAGTGCAATAATTGAAATCACAGACTGTGGCTTAGCCACTTCCGGCAATTACCGCAATTTTCACAAAAGCGGTGAAAAGATTTTGGGTCACACAATTTCACCTGTAACTGGAAGACCGGTTGCTACAGATGTAATTAGCGCCACAGTAATCGCTCCCGACTGTATGCTGGCCGACGGTATGGCAACCGCGTGTATGGCTACAGGTTCGGAAAAAGCCAAACAAATGCTTTCTATCAAAGGATTTGAAGGAATGTTGATACTCGCTGATTCAACAATTTGGACGTCGCCCGGATTTAAAATCCTCGGGAAGTGAGATAAACATTTTTACATTACGTAAGATAATAGATTAATCCAAGTCCCCGCCTCATAAGGAATCAGCTTCTTAATTCCTTATGGGCGTGAACTAACTCACCTAAGCAGTTTTGGAGCCTGAAAATACAGTCCGAAATTGATGCCGAAATTCCAATTCGCCTTTGGTGAGGAAAGATAGTTTACGTATAGTGATAGACTTGCAAACGGGAAGTTGTAAACAGCCGCTATTTCACCAATAAATTGTGGTTTCTTTAGCCATCCGTCAAATTCTGCCATTCCGTTTTCGCCGGCTTTCACATTGCGAATCGGACAATATGCATAGAAATCTCCACGCAACTGAGCCCTGCTCATAGGTGTCCACACCGGACTAAGTCCGATGGCAGCAAAATTGTCTGATCGGAATGCGACATTAAAATAATTTTTTGTAGATGGAGTCGGAGCGAATGCCGGAGCATGGATCAGTGTTGCAGTATAATTCTGATATAAATGTTGGAAAGTTACTATCCCATTTACGGTGGCACCAAGCTTAAAATTACGGTGAAGCTCAAAATAATGCTTCCATAATAATTCTGCCGAACATCTGAGATGTTTTTCCCACCCGCTGTCGGGCACGCCCGGGTCACCTGCAATAAACTTATTATTCTCATGGCTGAGGATTGCATTCAGCCGCCATTCTTTCCCTGAAGAAGGATATAACTGGTCATTGAGTGTGTTGAGTTCAACCCCGGCTTTGAAGGCTGCAATCTTATAACGGCTTTTATCTTTTTCAGTTCCCGCAAAGTCTCCTTCATTATAAGGAAAATACGCATTACCCTCCCAACCGTATGATATATTTGCAAAACCTTTTGCCATTCTTCCGAGGGCAAAGCAATAATTAAGCCTGAAAAATCCCTGAACATCTGTTATGAAAGAGGGTGTTCCCGTCTGATAGAAGAGAAGTTCGGAATCATAATATTTCTGTCTGCTCACAACTCCTGAAAGTTCCATATATGAGGGAAGCGCAGAGCGCAAGGCAAACTTCGCACTTAACTTACCGGCATAATAGGATTGTCCGATCCAAGCACCCAGATCCACGTCGAGACTATTGAAACTTAGAGTGTGATAACCGAAAGTGAGGTAAAGCATACTGTTGGTAGAGGATGTGATCCAACCACCAACTCCCACACTCCAAGGATTCTTCACGGATGCCTCCAGAAGAAGTGTATTGTGACCGTCTTTACCAAAACGTGCCTGAGGAAGAAGGTCAGATAGTTTTCCATCTGTAACAGCTCTGTAATAAGCGTTTTGCACTTGATCAAGAGTAATCGGTTTTTCAGGTTTCCCCCCATCAAACAGATAGGTGAGAAAACGCGCCTGACTTGGGGTGGCACCTTCCACCTTTACCGTATCAAAAGAAATCACCGGAGTCTCAGATGCAAATTTTTCCCTTCTTTGCGTCACATCGGCGAGTGGCTCTCGGGCAGGAAGTCGTTTCTTAATCGAATCAACCATAGAGAGTCCCGTCTTATAACCGATAGAATAAATTTCCTCGGCCTGACCAAAATCAAGGACTCCGAAATTAAGTACCGGCACTTGAATTTTCACACCGTCTTTTGCCGGAAGGCTGTAATCATTATTCTG
>CAZXHO010000325.1:0-2941 GCA_964640365.1 uncultured Sangeribacter sp.
GCAACGAAGCCAAAGAATATAAAGATAAAATGGCGGAAATTCGTACGGAGCTGGAAACACTTGATTACGATAAGCGTGAACCGTATTGGAAGAAAATCGATGAATTGCGCGAGGATATGTTTAAGATGTATGCTCGCCGTCTCGATGAAGTGCTTCCCGAAGTTTTTGCTGTTGTTAAGGAGACGGCACGCAGATTCGCCGGCAATGATATTATTGAAGTGACAGCAACACAGGCTGACCGAGATCTGGCAGCCGCCGGCAAAGATTTTGTAACCATTGAAGGTGACAAGGCTGTATATCGCAACAGTTGGATTGCCGGAGGCAACCAGATGACATGGGATATGGTTCATTATGACGTGCAGCTCATCGGCGGTATGGTGCTTCACGGAATTATGAATGGAGAAAAGGCTTCGAATAATATCGCTGAGATGGCAACCGGTGAAGGTAAGACTTTGGTAGCTACGTTGCCTGTCTTCCTCAACGCACTTACAGGTGAAGGCGTGCATGTTGTAACAGTCAACGATTATCTCGCGAAACGAGATTCGGAATGGATGGGACCTCTCTACCAGTTCCATGGTCTCACAGTGGATTGTATCGACAAGACAGATCCAAATTCAGAAGAGCGTAGAAAGGCGTATCGGTGCGACATCACTTTCGGAACAAACAACGAGTTTGGTTTTGACTACCTTCGCGATAATATGGCAACCCAGACTACAGACCTTGTTCAGCGTGATGAGCATTATTATGCCATTGTCGATGAGGTCGACTCGGTGCTTATTGATGATGCACGTACTCCTTTGATTATTTCCGGCCCCGTGCCTAAGGGGGATGATCAAATGTTTAACGAGTTTAAGCCAAACGTTGAGAAAGTTGTAAATGCTCAGCGTAAACTAGTGCAAGGGCTTCTTCTTGAAGCTAAAGATAAAATTTCAGCCGCTATGAGCGGGGATCCGGAGAAGATAGCCAAATACGACACTAAGGAGGAAGGAAAGAAACCTCTGACAGCAGATCAACTTTTGGAAGACGGAGGTCTTGCCCTTTTCCGGGCTTATAAAGGTTTGCCCAAGCATACTCCCCTTATCCGTTATCTCAGTGAAGAGGGAATCAAGCCGTTGCTCCTAAAGGTAGAAGCGAAATATATGGCGGATAACAACCGCGAGATGCCAAAGGCTGTTGAGCCGCTCTTCTTTGTGATAGATGAGAAAAATCATAGCATAGAACTTACCGATAAGGGTATCGAAGTTCTGACGGGGACTACTCAGGATCCGGAATTCTTTGTTCTTCCTGATATTGCCGCACAGCTTTCTGCTGTCGAAAATGAGGATGGAACCAAGGAGGAACATCAGGAGAAGAAAGATGCCTTACTTCAGAATTATTCCATCAAGGCAGAACGTGTACACACTGTCAATCAGCTTCTGAAAGCATATACTCTCTTTGATAAGGATGTAGAGTATGTGATTGATGACAATAAAATTAAGATTGTAGACGAACAAACCGGACGTATCATGGAAGGGCGTCGCTACAGTGACGGTCTGCACCAGGCAATCGAGGCGAAGGAAGGTGTGAAGGTTGAGGCAGCGACTCAGACTTATGCCACCATCACTTTGCAGAACTATTTCCGTATGTATCGCAAGCTTGCGGGTATGACCGGTACGGCTATGACAGAGGCCGGTGAGTTCTATGACATATATAAACTGGAGGTTACTGAGATTCCAACTAATCGTCCGGTAATTCGAAATGATCAGAACGACCGCGTTTACCGCACCAAAAAAGAGAAATATGCTGCGGTAATCCAGGAAGTTGAAGATATGGTCAAGGCAGGTCGTCCTGTTCTTGTCGGTACGACTTCGGTAGAAATCTCCGAGCTATTGTCGAAGATGCTTCAGCTCAGAAAGATTCCCCATCAGGTGCTGAATGCGAAGTATCATCAGAAAGAGGCTGAGATCGTAGCTCAGGCAGGAAAGACAGGTACGGTGACAATTGGTACCAACATGGCAGGTCGTGGTACCGACATCAAGCTCTCTCCGGAGGTGAAAGAGGCGGGTGGTCTGGCAATCATCGGTACTGAACGCCACGAGTCACGTCGTGTTGACCGTCAGTTACGTGGTCGTGCCGGTCGTCAGGGTGACCCCGGTTCTTCTGTATTCTTCGTATCGTTTGAGGACACTGTAATGCGCCTTTTCGCCAACGAAAGAGTTGTTAAAACTCTCGATAAGCTTGGCTTCCAAGAAGGTGATATGATTGAAAGCAAAATGGTGACCCGATCCATTGAGAATGCACAGAAACGCGTAGAAGAAAATAACTTCGGTATTCGTAAGCGCCTTGTGGAGTATGACGATGTGATGAATGCCCAGCGTAAAGGAGTGTATGGCCGTCGTCAGAACGCATTGAAAGGAGAACGTATCGGTTCAGACATTGCCAATATGATTTATGAAACTTCTCAGGAACTTGCTTCACGCAGATATGAGGGGGGCTTCAAAGAATTTGATGAAGCAGTAAGAAAGAGTCTTGCAATCGAGGCACCGATTACGGAGGAAGAATACTCTAAGCTTGATCCTGTAGTTATCACCGATCGCCTTGCAGAAGCTTCCATGCAGACATATGTACGCAACAAACAGAAAATGGCTGAGGGAGCTTATCCATATATCAAAGAATTTGTTGAAGAACGTGGAGCTACCGGTCTTGTAGGTGTTCCTGTCACAGATGGTCGCCGAATGTTCAATATCCGTTGTGACATTAAAGAGGCATATGATAATAATTGTGCGTCGCTCACAAAATCTTGGGAGAAGACAGTACTTCTGTCATCGATTGATAAGGCATGGCAGGAACAACTCAGGGAGATGGACGAATTGCGTAAATCAGTTCAGAATGCATCTTATGAGCAGAAGGATCCTCTTGTGATTTATAAGCTTGAAGCTTATGAATTGTGGAAAAAGATGCT
>CAZXHO010000326.1:0-2940 GCA_964640365.1 uncultured Sangeribacter sp.
TGTCTCGAGTGTAGTGGTTGAGAACCCATAAGGGTCGGTTATCTGAATCGTCCCGTTAGTTCCCACGCCAATTGTGTAAACTTTTATACCTTTCTGCTTCGCAATCTGAGCAGCAGTTGATGGAGGAACGTCACCCGCATTGTTGGTACCGTCAGTAAGCAGGATTATACTCTTGGATTTAGCTTTGCCGGATGCGATCCTGTTGATGGCGCTTGTGAGACCGTCACCAATTGCCGTACCGTCGTTAAGTTCTCCCATCTCAACCTGTTTAATGGCATTCATGAGGGCTGCCCTGTCATTTGTAAGGGGCATCAACGACAGGCTTTCGCCGGCAAATACCACCAGACCCATATTATCATCCTTGCGCTGGCTGACAAACTTTGAAGCTACATCTTTAGCAGCGGCAAAACGGGAAGGTTCAAAATCTCGGGCTGTCATACTTCCGGAAATGTCAAGAGCAAGTATAATATCCGTGCCCTCTATGCGTGAAGTGCGGAGATGGTCATGTGTCTGCGGACGTGCAAGCGCCACAATAAGTGCTCCGATAGCCACAAGTTGCAGAGCAAAGCAGACATGCATGGCAATAACTTTCCATGAAAGGGGAAGTTTAGCTACAGGAGATATAGTAGAAATCCCCAACGAAGGATTTGCATTTCTATGTTTCCAGATATACCACCCAATCAATGGAATATAAAGCAGAAACAGCCATAGCATAGCAGGGTATTTCAGCATCATGATTCACCCCCTTTCTTTGAAGACGGGTTACGGACGGCTTTAGTTTCGGTTCCGTTTTTCTGACCGGTGTTTTCACCGGTTTCAGAATCCTCTGGTTTCTCAACCGGTTTAGTCTCTTCCACAAATTTCACTGCATTTTCATATGCAGCGATATTATCAGCCGGAAGAGGACGCACTTTTGCGAATTTAACGAAATCGGCTACACTCAGAATCTGGCGCATATAATCGCGTTTTTCACGGATATCACTATTATACAAGTGATCCATGATTTCGCGAGAGGTCATCTCCATTGCATTGATTCCAAATCGTTTGTCCAGATAAATACGCAAAATTTCGGTAAGCTGAGTAAAATATTCCTTTTCCATTCCCTGTTCCCAGAGGTTCTTCGCCTTGAGCTCACGCAATTTTTTGATAGCCACCTCATAGGGAGAAGGTTCGGGTTTCTTCTTGAGTACAGTACCCTCCTTGCGATATCTTCTCATACCCCAAATGAATGCGGCGACTGCAAGAAGAATAATAAGAATCACCCACCAATATTCTGCTAACCAGTCGGGCACGGCATCAAAAATTGATGGATTTTCAGGATCCGCTACTTTGGCAAATCCGGCGATAGGATCATCAGCCGTCACCTTCACCGGCACAACGTTAAGGGTCAAGGCATTTGAGCGTGCAGAATCGCTCTCCGACAAATATACAAACTGAGGCAGCCTGTATGTGCCGGAATCAAACGCCTGCAAAGGTATCTGATAATTGATCTGAATACGGTTTGATCCGAGTTCAACAGTATCAGCCTTGTATGAAGTTCTGAGTTCAATGCTGTCACCGCAAACGCCTACGTATCCCTTAGACGGATCTACATCCCGAAACATCGGGAAATAACCCGGCTTTCCTTTATCCTGTACAACCTCAAGCGACAGTGTCGTAAGTTTTCCCATGAGCAAGTTGACGGAATCAAGTTTCGCTGTGACAGAAACTTTAGCCGACAAACCCACAGAAGTTGCTATGGTCAGGATAATGACTGATATGTATTTTAAAAATATTTTCATTTCAATTTGAAATTTGAAGCCGTGACAGGTTATTTACCTACGTGCCCCGGAACGATTGCGGAACAGGGCAAGCAGGGCTTTCACGAAATCTTCATCCGTAGTGATGGTGGCAAGATCTACACCACACCTGCCAACAGTAGAGGAAAGCTTCTGCTGTCTTTCATACCAAGCTTTGTCAAACGCCTTTCTGACTCTTGCTGAAGATGTGTCAAGCCATCTGTCAGCGCCGGTTTCCATATCGCGGACTCTCATAAGACCGACGTTAGGCAGCTTTGCATCTCTTTTATCATAAACCTGAATGGCAGCAAGATCATGTTTTCTGTTGGCAATCGACATGCTTGAAAAATAATCGTGATGATCAATGAAGTCGCTAAGCAAAAAGGCAGTACACCGTTTCTTAAGGGCATTTGTCATAAATTTTAATGCAACATCGATATTAGTGCCCCTGCTCTGAGGCTGCATATCAATAATCTCACGGATTATCAACAGAATGTGTTTCTTTCCCTTCTTTGGAGGAATAAATTTTTCTATTCTGTCGCTGAAGAAGATAACACCTACTTTATCATTGTTCTGAATTGAGGAGAATGCAAGCGTGGCAGCTATTTCGGCGATAACCTCTTTTTTCTGTTCTCCGGCTGCTCCGAAATCGCTACTTCCGCTGACATCGATCAGCAGCATCATAGTGAGTTCACGCTCCTCTTCATATACTTTTACATAAGGTTTATTCTGGCGTGCGGTGACATTCCAGTCAATGTCTCGGATATCATCGCCCGGCTGATACTCCCTTACTTCGGAAAATATCACACCCCTTCCTTTGAAGGCAGTGTGATATTCACCCGCGAATATGTTTTGACTCAATCCGCGGGTCTTTATTTCAATTTTTCTTACTTTCTGAAGCAGTTCTTTAGCATCCATATCATTTTGGCTCTCCTATACTCGGGTAAACACCCCCATCTATGTGGGGATTTCCCCAACAGTTTCAAGCTATTCCACCGGATCAGGGCACAACAACTTTATCGAGGATAGCTGTGATAACTTCGTCTGCACTGATATTGTTTGCCTCAGCCTCGTATGACAGTCCGATGCGATGGCGCATCACGTCGTGGCATACGGCACGCACATCCTCCGGAATAACATATCCTCTGCCCTGAAGGAATGC
>CAZXHO010000327.1:0-2919 GCA_964640365.1 uncultured Sangeribacter sp.
ATAACAATACCAAAAACATCGGTATGGGTATACACATTCTAACTACATTCATAGTGAGAGCAGATGCATAACGGCTTGCCTTTTCTGCAGCCAAAGCTGTTATGGTCCAAGAAACTGCAACGAATAACGAGATTACTTCCCCTGTAACGGAATTCATAATTACAATTTTATGTTCAAAGTTAACCAAAACTCATTTATTATACAAGACTATTCGGAATTTGAGGCATATTTATAATGCAACTCATAAAGATCACAGAGTCGTTTTAGGAATAGCTTACAGACCTACACAATTTAATTCAAATTTAGTACGATGAGAGCTCTGATCATGTGTTTCCGAATTTTTAAATAATTGGTGTTGGAAATTTGTTGGTGCTTCTTTCTCAGAGTAATTTATATTTGATAAATTTGCAATTTAAAATATTATGAAATGAAAAACTATAAATTATTTCTTTCCTTTGCTACTACTTTATTTCTTCTACCCTCTATGGCATTTCCCTCCACCAGAGAAAAGGTGAATATTAATATGGATTGGAAGTTTAGCCGAACAGATACACTCTGTGCTCATATGAAATCGATGGACGATTCCAAATGGGAAAAGATAAATCTTCCTCACGACTTCCAAATTTCACAAGACTGGGTTGCCCCGTCTGCGGATGAGAAAGAAGACCTCAACAATCCAGTTGCCAATGTCAAAAGCCGATTAAGTGCGAGAGGATTTAAGGAAACTGGAATTGGCTGGTACAGACGAATTCTTCCTGTTAATCCCGAATGGAAAGGGAAACGTGTACTTCTCGACTTTGAAGGGATTATGCTCAATGGGGACGTATGGTTCAACGGACACAAAATTGGAGGAACTGACTATGGTTATCTTGGGTTTGAAAACGATATAACCGGCCTTATAGATTGGGAAGGGGAAAATGTCATTTCAGTAAGAGCGGACACAGGCAAACCGGATAATTCAAGATGGTATACAGGAGGTGGTCTCTATCGCGATGTAAATATTATCATCACCGACCCTGATACTTATTTTACACGTCATCCATATCAAATCACTTCCCATAACGTATCTAAAGACAAAGCCACTGTAATTCTGAATGCTGAAATATTTAACTCTGCCAACACAAACGAAAACTTAGGAGTAAAAACGGAAATTAAAAATGCCAACGGTGATATAGTATGGCAAAATAAAACAACCATTCCTTTTAACCCGAAACAACGGGTTAAAGAATATCGCATTGACAGTCTTGTAGTAAATCAGCCACAATTATGGAGTCCGGACTCCCCTTCTCTATATACTGCATCTTTTGTCTTATATGATTCAAATAATAATCCTGTAGACAGCGCTACTCAAAGATTTGGAATCAGAGAAATTAAATATTCTCCTGAATTCGGTTTACGCTTGAATGGCGAGAAAATTTTGCTTAAAGGGATTGCAAACCATCATACTCTCGGAGCATTGGGAGCAGCGGCATATCCAAAAGCTATGGAGAAACGTCTTAAATTATTAAAAGACTTCGGCTTTAATCATGTGCGCACATCTCACAATCCATACAGTGAATCATTTCTTGATCTATGTGACGAGTTAGGAATAATTGTAGTAGATGAGCTATATGATAAATGGTTGACCCAATATGCCGGAGGCAGAAAAGAATGGACTGATCAATGGCAAAAAGATTTGCCGGAATGGATTAGGAGAGACAGAAATCATCCATCGGTAGTTATGTGGAGTCTGGGCAACGAATTGCAGCTTTTGTGGGACATACCTTATGCTGACTGGGGTGTTACTCCATACAAAATGCAGAAGGCATTACTGCAAAGATATGACACCGAAAGGCCTGTGACAGTAGCAATGCATCCTCGCGGCAGAAATGAGAAAACTGATTCTCTTCCTGCTCCTCTCGCCCTTGAAACCGACATATCTGCATATAATTACAGGTACATGTATTTCCCGGGGGACAGCCGAAATTTCCCATGGATGATATTCTATCAGAGCGAAGCTAATACATCAAATATGGGACCCAATTATTTCGATATGGATCTTGATAAAGTAATTGGACTGGCCTATTGGGGAATGATAGACTATCTTGGCGAAAGCAACGGGTGGCCGGCGAAGGGCTGGACTCAGGGAGTCTTTCAGATAGACCTCGAACCGAAACCTAATGCATGGTTCCTCAGAAGTTATTTCAAACCTGATGAGCCCATTGTTCGTCTCGCTGTAGTAGAAGACACAAAGACTACAATATGGAATGATGTTAAAATGGGTGGTCAGAGACTGACAGAGAACTGGAACCATCAAAAAGGTGACACCCTGTCTCTATATGCTTATACCAATGCGGAGGAAGTTGAACTTCTAATCAACGGTAAAAGTTATGGTAAGAAGAAGAACAATATATCAGATTCCAAAGAACGTAACCGTCCACGTTGGGATAATATTCCGTATTCTCCCGGGAAGGTTGAGGCAATAGGATACAAAAATGGAAAACCCATTGCACGACATTATCTACAAACAACAGGTAAACCAGTAAAATTGGCAATTACTCCTGACAACAACGAATGGAAAGCTGACGGAATAGATTTACAACATGTTAAGATAGAAGCCATAGACAAAAATGGATATAGAGTAAAAGGCTCTTCTTCTCCACTTTCGTTCTCTGTTGAGGGTCCTGCCGAATTAGTAGGAGTAATCAACGGAGATATGACATCTGCTGAATCTATGACCGGCAATACAAGGTCTCTTTATAACGGCACAGCAACAGTTATTTTACGTGCAAAAGAGACTCCGGGTAATGTAAAACTGAAAATTACTTCTCCCGATTTCAAAACAGTAACAAAATCTCTTGAAATCAAATAAGACAAAATTAGATCTATAATCGAGTAGGAGGTAAACACTAATCGTAGGTGTTTATCTCCTACTTTCGT
>CAZXHO010000328.1:0-2883 GCA_964640365.1 uncultured Sangeribacter sp.
AGATGAGCCGAAACCTGCGTCGAAACTACCTACCTTTGGACCTGTCTGACCGAAGCGGGCATTATCAGAAGCAATAGAAAGATCGCAAACGACATTCAATACATTTCCACCGCCTATTGAATAACCATTGACCATGGCGATCACCGGTTTCGGAAGAGAACGGATGGCATGATGCAGGTCTAATACATTCAGACGCGGCACACCGTCAGAATCGATATAACCACCCCTGCCCTTTGCATGCTGATCACCTCCGCTGCAGAACGCTTTATCACCGGCGCCTGTAAGCACAACAACTCTTATATCCTGACGTTCGCGACAAATTGCCATAGCATCAAGCATCTCATGATTAGTTAAAGGACGGAAGGCGTTGTAAACTTCAGGACGGTTGATCGTAATTTTTGCGATACCCTCAAATTCTTCAAAAAGGATATCTGTATATTGTTTTATTGTTTTCCAGTTATACATATCTGTGTCTAACTAATGATAATTTATTTCAAGATCGTTTGGTTATATGTTAAATTGAGCCCGCAGGAAAACGTAACCGCATATACTCTCTCAAAAGAGAGGCGCTTTCTTCTCCATCGCACACAATTCTTAATATTGATTTAACCGGAGAGGAGAAAAATCCCGGTAGTATATTGATAAGCGTGTCTTCATCGGTTGCCTCATAATAATTCCAACCGTAGCCGGCAGACAATTCTTTTAGCGGCAGATTAGGCGCACAACAGAAATATTCTTCACGTTCTGCGAGCGAGGAAGTAGCTTTAATAAACCTGAATATTCCTCCGCCATGATTATCCATGACTATTATCTTCATTTTGTCTGAAGCCAGGCCGAGTGAGAGGGCACCAATATCGTAAGACATCGACATATCTCCGGTGATAAGTAGCGTGGTTCCTTTATAAATAAGCGAACCGCCGATAGCAGTGGAAGTGCTTCCGTCAATTCCGGAAACTCCTCTTGTCCCATATGAGGCATGTGGGAGACGTCGGCTAAGTATCTGCGCGTAACGAACAGTGGTTCCGTTTGAAAGAAACAGATTCACATTCTCGGGCATCATCTTGTTTATTATATCAAAAGCCTTCAGCTCGCTCCATGGAGCAGACTCTACAAAAGAAGCTTTCAAAGCCAATGCCTTTTCACGGACCTTTCTCCACTTATCAGAAAAAGAGACCTCAGTATTTGCTCCTTTTTTTGACAAGCTCCTTCGGGTCGCCATTGCCAACTGATGAAGGAATCTTGCAACGTCACATTCTATCCTTTTGGTAAGCGACATGAAACAATCAGAAGTGGTATGATGCCAACCGAGAGCCCAGTGCTCGCAGTGATTACGATTCCTGCGCAAATATTCCTTCAAAATTCTGGAAACCAATGAGCCGCCGACAGATATAACCATATCCGGGGAGATGGAATCCATATCCGCATAATCATAAGCCGTCAGCACTGAGTCTATGCTGCAACTGTCATCATTCAGATGAAAGTTGGAGAGAGTTTCAGCCATTGGCACAACGCAAGGCAAGGAACAGAATTCAGCTACTGCCTTATGCATTCTGCTGTCCGGTTGTAAGAAGCCGGCAACAAATAGAACTTTTGATTCTGCTATTTTCTCCCCTAAGTTCTTAATTATTTCTTTATTGGAAATACCATCCGGTTCAATCAGCTCTATCAGACGTGGCTGTAAGTATTCCCGCTCCTTTTTTCTGCTGAGTGGTTCAGACAATTGTACATTTATATGTACCGGCCCTTTACGCCTTCCGGTTGCTTCAATCATTGCATCGTTGGCGATGCGGTTGGTATACCATAATAATTCTTTGTCGTTATCTCCAAATGCCGGCAGCTCATAACTTTTCTTTACAAAATTAGAAAGTGCTTCAAACTGACGGATTGTCTGCGAGTCATCCTGATCTATCCATTGCATAGGACGGTCAGCCGAAATTACTATCAGAGGAATTCCTTGATAATAAGCCTCAGCGATGGCAGGTGAAAAATTCAAAAGGGCTGTTCCGGAAGTACAAATCAAAGCCACAGGTCTCTTGCAGACAAGAGAGATTCCTAAAGCTACAAAAGCGGCAGAACGCTCATCAATGACATGATATTTTCTCACTTCATCACGTGCTGCAACTGAAATCAGCAGAGGAGCATTCCTTGTCCCGGGACAACAGACGAAATCCCTCACCCCTTTCTCAATAATTACATCGAGAAGAACTGAACAGATATTTTTTTCTGTATCTTTAAGTAATCCGGATCCTTCCATATTTCAATATCTTAAAACATTCAGACAAATTGTTGGGGTTTATATCCTCTTAAGAAGGCAGCAGCATCCATACGTTTCTTTCCGGCAGGTTGTAGAGACTTGATCTCGAGTAAACCATCGCCTGCAGAAACAAATAGCCTGTCTTTTATGACAGACACTTCCCCGGGTTTGCCATACGACACAAGTGATGAGTCGGCAACCGAAGTTTCGAATATCTTGATATCGTTACTTTCCTCCGGACTTCTATTATCAATGAATCCGCACCACGCAGCCGGATAGGGAGACAGTCCTCTTACGAGATTATGAATACTTTCGGCAGACTTTGTCCAATCTATTTTACTGGTTTCCTTAAATATTTTGGGAGCGGGTATAAATTCTCCTTCAGGTTGAGGGCTGGATGTGACGGATCCGTTTTCAATTTCATTTACCGTCTCGGCAACCATTTCAGCCCCTAATTCCATTAGTTTATCATGAATAACCCCGACATTATCTTCAGGATTAATGGGGATACTTCGGCGTCCTATTATGTCTCCGGTATCAATTTCATGTTTGAGGAAGAATGTTGTGACACCGGTTTCCTTTTCTCCATTAATTACAGCCCAGTTAATAGGAGCAGCGCCACGGTATTT
>CAZXHO010000329.1:0-2873 GCA_964640365.1 uncultured Sangeribacter sp.
TTGAGTTGGCAGTAGACATACCGCGGACGCGGATCGAACCTGTACCACCGGGAGCTGCATCAGGAACAACGTTCACGCCTGGAAGCTTACCTGACATAGAGCTCATGATGTTGCCGGAGTTTTCCGACAGAGGCTCTTTCATGTTCATTACTGATACCGCACCCGTGAGGTCAGCCTTACGTACTGTCTGATAACCTACCACTACGAGTTCATCAAGCAGACCGGAGTCTTCATCAAGATAAATGGTCATTTCGGGCTGAGCTATTAACTCTACAGTCTGATATCCTACATAAGAGACCTTGATAACTGAGCCTTCGGGTACTGAAAGGGTAAAGTTGCCGTCAATGTCGGTAGCAGTTCCCTTCTTGTTAACTTCACAGAGAACGGTAGCTCCGATCAGGGGTTCATCGTCGATACGCGACAGGACTGTTCCCTTCACAATCATTTCCTGTGAATACGCTGTCACTGCAAAGAGCAGGAGCATGAGCGCGCTTAGGATTCCTTTTTTCATGTTATGTTAGTTTTGGTTAAAATTTCTGTTGCAAAGTTATATCTCGAATGTAAATTCGAACTATAACCAATGTTGATATGAATATGAAAATCTGTGAGATACATTTTTTATTATATATTTTGCAACATTTATAATACCAAGAAGGGATTTTATTATAAAAAATGCTGAAAATTTAAAACAAGATACAAAAAAAGCTCCCATAACCGGAAGCTTCTTTCAAAGGATAATCTATATAAAATACTTTAGACAGAGATGTAAGGACGCTGTTTTGGCATCGACTCAAATCATGTGGTAATTTTATTTCGGGTTTCTGAAGGAGTCTCGCCAAATGCTTCGCGATAGCATTTTGTGAAATAAGCAGGAGTTGAAAAACCAACTTCATATCCGATTTCGCTTATAGTCTTATCTGTGCCTGTCACCAGCATGCGGGCTTTCTTTAGACGGAGATTACGCATTAGTTCTACAGGAGAATAGTTGGTCAGAGCTTTAATTTTACGGTAGAACTGAGTGCGTTCAAGACCCATTTTAGCAGCGAGTGCATCTACGCTCAGATCCGGATTTCCCATATCCTCGGTAAAAATTTCAAGGAAACGGTTATAAAACGCATTCTCAATATCGTTCGTTTTATTTGACTCTCCTGAAGGAGCGATATTCTTTTTTGTCGGAGCCACCGACTTAACCAACGGTGATTCCCACAGTTCCTTTATCCTTTTACGATTATTTATTAGACTTGCAGACTGTGCTTTCAACACTACTGAGGAGAATGGTTTTGCAAGATAACCATCGGCACCGCTTTCATATCCCTGAGCACGCTGTTCATCCATTGAACAGGCTGTCAAAAGAAGGACCGGGATATGCGAAGTGCTGGTTTCTTCTTTAAGCCGTGCGCAACATTCAAGACCATCCATGCCCGGCATCATTACATCACATATAATAAGATCGGGCACGTATTTAACTGCTCGTTTAATACCTTCCGCTCCATTAGAAGCAGATATGATATTATACTCCTCTTTAAGAAGTTCCCCAACCATCTGACGGATATCTTTATTATCGTCAATCACCAATACCAATGGTTTATCAGAATCATAGCTTGGGTCAGTTTCTATTTGTTCCAATTCTGCCTGAACAGTATCCGAGTCAATTATTTTTCCAACTTCTTCTGCCTCTTCAGAAACATGAGTGACAGGAATGGTGACAATGAATACCGAACCTTTATTAATCTCACTCTCCACAGTAATAGTGCCACCGTGTAGTTCAACAAAAGCCTTAACGAGGGAGAGACCAATACCTGAACCCTTCGGATGAATTCGGTCTACCTGGTAAAACCGATCAAAAATATTACCTAAATCCCTCTCACTGATACCTTCTCCTGTGTCAGCAACTTTAAGCTCCAATTGGCCGGATTCTATTTTGTAACTCACGGTAATTTCTCCATTGTCTCTCGTATATTTAAAGGCATTTGAAACAAGATTGAAAAATATACGCTCAAATTTTTCAACGTCTATTGCGAGTTTAACAGGTTCATTACCCGACGGTTGAAGAAGTCTCAGTTTTATATCCCTCTTTCCGGCAAGCTGACGGAATGAATCGAGCCAGTCCATGACAGTCTGGCGAAAATCCACTTCCGTGAGAATAAGCTTCAATTTACCGTTTTCATATTTCCTGAAATCAAGAATCTGATTTATCAAGCGCCTGAGAATTCTTACATTCTTATCTGCAATTTTCATCAGAGTGTGCTGGCTGTCGGTCAAATTGTCAGCTGCCGCTATTTGCGCCACAGGCTCTGCTATCAGGGTCAGGGGCGTACGCAAGTCGTGACTGACATTGGTAAAAAACATTAATTTTGACTGTGTTGCTTCCTCAAGCTTCATATTCAATTCCTTCTGCTTGTCACGCTCCTCTTCTAAAAGTCGGTTTTTTACAAGTAAATCTTCCTGATGCTTCTTACCAAGCCAGAAAGTTCTCAATAAGGAGAACAGGAGTCCGCATAACAAGACAAGAATCACAATACTTGCATAAAATAAAATAGTCTGAGAGGAATGGCGTTGCCAATAGTCATCTATCTTCCATTTCAGAACTTTCATCTTGTCAGTCTCTGCGCGTAGGGTTTCATTCTGAAGCAAAAGAATATCAGCATTCGACTTATCTACAGCAGAAGAGGCTGGCATAACTGTTTCTCTATCAAAATCTTGATTTTTAAGAATTTTCAATGCTGTCTGAATCAGCCTGTGCCCCTCCGTAGGATATAAAAATGTAGCATCTATGACGCCCTCAGACACGGCCTTTATACCTATTTCAGGAGCAGCATCAATTCCTATTATTTTAATATTGTCCCGTCCGAGCTTTTTGGCAACTTCCGATG
>CAZXHO010000330.1:0-2861 GCA_964640365.1 uncultured Sangeribacter sp.
GGCAGCCCTTGCTTCGGCACGTCTTATGGCAGCTTTTAGGTCAAGCAGTGCCCTGGGTTCCGGCGTTCCCTCAGCTTTCTTAGTCTTTATCATTTTTTCTACTTCCTCCCAACGGTCACCAAATCCCATTTCCCGCACTGTGTCTATGTGCTGGAGGACAATATCATCTTTTACGGCTACATTTCCGGAGGTTTGGTATGCCACGTGCACATCGTGTCCCTGCTGAACAAGACGGATAAATGTACCACCCATAGATATAACATCGTCATCAGGATGCGGAGAGAATATCAATACTTTCTTCGGCCATGGAGAGGAGGGCACGGGACGAGTAGAATCATCGGCATTTGGTTTACCTCCGGGCCAGCCTGTTATTGTGTGTTGCAGATCGTTAAAGACATCAATATTGATCTGGTCGTAAGGTCTGCCTTGTTCAAGGAGTTCTCCGAGCGAATTCTCTATATAATCTTGATAGGTGAGTTTCAAAATCGGTTTTTTCACGACTCCGCAAAGCCAAACCACAGCCCTACGCACAAATTTTACATGCCAATCGCACGGACCCACAAGCCAAGGTGTTTCTTCTATTGTAAGAAACTGAGCTGCATCTTTGTCGACAACTACCTCAACATTGGGATGATTCTGTAGTACGGTTGCGGGAATTTGAGAGCTAACTTCACCCTCAACAACTTTACGTACAATTGATGATTTATTTTCGCCCCAGGCTAAAAGAATAATTTTCTTGGCTTTCATTATGGTTCCCAAACCCATAGTGATAGCCATCTTTGGAGTTTCCTGAAGGCTGTTGAATGCACGCGCTTGTACTTTCCGTGAATTATGGGAGAGCTGTACAAGCCTTGTCCTTGAACTGGCATAACTGCCGGCTTCGTTAAATCCTATCTGTCCTTCTTCGCCCATACCCATTATCATCAGGTCGATGCCTGACGCCTTCTTATCATAAGCCTTACAATATTCTGAGATATCAGAAATTGGAGTACGACCATCGGGGATATGAACATTTTCGGGACGAATGTCTATGTGGTTGATAAATTCTTCATGTATCCGGAAGTTTCGGCTCTGAGCCTCTTTTGGATCGATCGGATAGAATTCATCAAGTGAAAATACTGCTACATTACGGAATTTGACTTCTCCTTTTTTATAGCGTTCCACGAGTTCGCGATAGAGTCCGATAGGAGTTCTGCCTGTAGTCAGTCCCAATACGAACGGGCGGTCTTCTTCCCATTCATTACGGTCGTAGGCTGAACGATTATACTTGTTTATGGCATGGATAATCTGGTCTGCCACATATTTCACACCTTCATTTTCAGTTGGAAAAATGGTAGTGTTGATACGTTCATACCGATGGATAATATCCTTTGGAGCGCTGTTTGGAATCAATCCCCCTTCAGAGGGTAAAGTATATTTGCTTTTCATCGTTCCTAAATTAAGAAAAGGTTAGATTATAGATATCACTTTCTGTATTTTTTAGCAAGCTCGTTGACTGTCTCCACCATATTGTCATATTGACGTTCCATACTGCACAACAGTTTGTATTGAGCGTGTGTGCGCTGAAGGTTATGATGTTTACTTTTAGTCTTATAGTAAGTATCACCGTCAATAAAGTCCATCAAAAACCTTAGCACTTGTTCGTAGGTGATATAAAGCGCTGAGAAAGCGAGCCAGTCAATTTCACTTTGGGTGAGCGACATTGCTCTTTCCGATAGATACCCATCGGTATAGGCTGCGAACATTGGGAGTGACATCTCCACATTTTCGAGGTTTTCATCATCTTCCGCTCCAGTGTTTGTATAAGAACGAATTGCATCCCCGAAATCGTTCAAGGCAGGAGAAGGCATAACTGTGTCAAGGTCAATTGCGCACAACACATCTCCATTCTTATCAAAAAGAATGTTGTTGATTTTTGTGTCGTTATGTGTCACTCTTGTGGGAATAATGCCCTCTTCAACGAGTTTCCAGAAATCCAGCATTTTTCCTCTTCTGCTTTCTATCCATTCAATCTCTTCTTTTAGAGAAGATTTCCTCCCTGCAGCATCTTTCTTGAGACTCTCGTCCCATTGGGAGAAACGGTGGCGTATATTATGAAATCCTTTTATGGTTTCTGCCAAAGGAAGGTCGAAATCGGATAGAAGAGCCTGGAATCTTCCGATGCCTTTACCTCCTTTTCTTGCCAATTCCTCATTGTCTGCGCGGTCGTAGGCAATTGTGTCAGGAATAAAGACACTTACTGCCCAATATTCACCGTCTTCATCACAAAAGAATAGTTTACCGTCCTTTGCAGGAACCACTCTCATTACCTCTCTCTCTTCATTTCCTCCGGCTTCCTTTACCCTGTTACGCATATGGTCGGTGACTTTACGGATATTCTCCATCATGGCGGGGACATCCGGAAAAATCGATTTATTTTTCTTTTGGAGAATATAATCCGGAGATCCTTCTCCGGTGCGGATTATGAATGTATCATTAATAAATCCATCACCGAGTCTACCGATAGATACAATATTGCCTTCAAGATCAAATCTGGCAGCAATTTCTGTCAATTTGTCTGTTTTCATGATATGTAGATTATTTGAAATTAGTTATGGTAATGATTATTAAACCTTCAGGACAAATAAAAACTTACTCATTATTTTTGCCATCCGCTTAATCAAATGTAAAGTTAATAATAAATTCCACTTTATTCAAGAACTACCGCATCTATTCAATAATTATTTTAGCTTTGTACGTGAAAACTATTGGAACATATAAAAAAGCATGCTGATCAAAATGTGAACTGCACCCTCAATATAGAAGTATAAGAAAGTACGGTTACTTGTCCGATAAAGGAAGGCAGGTTGGTTGCAATTCAA
>CAZXHO010000331.1:0-2848 GCA_964640365.1 uncultured Sangeribacter sp.
TGCAACCTTCTGATCCGTAGTCAGATGCTCTATTCAGTTGAGCTAAGGAGCCATATTTTTGAGAACCACTTGTTCCCTTTTTGCGAGTGCAAAGTTACGACTATTTTGTTAATTAAACAAATTTTTTAGATAAAAAATATTACTAAATTCAATCGATGCTGTAATGGGTTGAATACCTTATGTATATCTTTTCCTATTTAGAAATTTAATGTGACCTCTGCAAAACCGGTTACCCCCGGAATCGGAGGTGTCATCTTCCTTATAGTCACTTGACCGGAAATTATCTGAGGCCACCTTTCTTTTGCCTTCAAAACAATTGAAGAGGCAACCGTTTCTAGAAGCTTTTTGGGGGTAAGAACTTCCTTCTTTACAATATTATATATTTCAGCATAGGAAATGGTGGCTTCAAGTTCATCATCAAGGATAGATGTAGAAAATGGAATTGCTACAGTTATGGATACAACAAACTCGTTACCTACTTTACGTTCCTGTGCCATAACTCCATGATGAGCGTGAAAATGAAGATCCTTAAGGCTTATTTCAAAATTTTTCATGCAGAAATATAAAAATTGAAAAGAATTAAATTTTCCTAACTTGGTATTATAAGCATAAAATAACATTAACACGAGGCGTGGTGCTTCATGTGGTTATTTGTATCTTATAAAACTTCTCCTTCGACAGGAATATTGACAGGTATTTTCGCCACTCGACGAGCATGCCTTCCTCCCTCGAAATCTGCTCCGAGATATGCATCCACAATTTCTTTAGCTGTCTCCACGGAAATAAATCGGGCCGGAAGCACAAGGAAGTTGGCATCGTTATGTTGTCGAGCGAGACTTGCAAGTTCCGGAAGCCAACAAAGGGCAGCACGTATCTTTTGATGCTTATTCAATGTTATTTGAATTCCATTGCCCGATCCACACATTGCTACTCCAAAATCACAATCTCCCTTTTCCACAGCTTCAGCTGCCGGATGAGCGAAATCGGCATAATCACACGATTCAGGAGAGTAAGTACCGAAATCAATAACTTCAAATCCCTTTTCTCTAAGATATGGTTTGATTATTTCCTTAAGGTCGTATGCTGCGTGATCTGCAGCCATTGCTATCTTTTTCATAAGTTAAATTTAAAACAGAAAAACTCATTCCAACAGAGATTCCTCCTCCGAGAGAAGGGTAGGTTCTTTATTATCATTTTTTTTAACTTTGTCAGAGGTTTCAGGGTGTGGAGGCTTTTTCCCCCCGAATATTTTACTTGTAAAAGCAAATCTTACAAGTAAATAATTGACGGGAATGCATATTGCCATTGCAGGCAAAAGAGCCAGCGTTTTACCAACTATTTGCTGAAATATAGCCACAAGTCCAGTCTGCAGGCCCATATTGAAAAGATGACTCAATGTGAACCCGATGCCTTTTTTTGCATCCGGACGCGTGTGAAAAGTAAAATAACTCGACAGGAAGAAATTGAAAATAAAACTTAAGGCATAGCTAATCATGGAAGATGGCACAGCCTTAACGCCTACTGCATGAACAAAAACAACATAAAACCCATATTGCAGCACTGTGGCAAGCGCACCTACCATACCGAATCTAATGATTTCAGAAAACCGGCTGTTGCTGTTTATGAGTTTTTTTATATTCATTCAGGTTTTAGGCTTGTTTATATCAATTTTCATCTTTCGAAGCTATCTCCTTGTTGATGCTTTCAATATAATCCAGCACCTCGTTACGACCGGCACCTTTTTCAGATGAAGTCACGAAAATAGGGGGAAGTTCTTCCCAATTTTTCAGTAACTCTTTCTTATATTCCTCAACTTTATTGGCTCCTGCAATGGGACCAAGTTTATCTGCTTTGGTAAAGATTATTGCAAATGGCACTGAATTCTCACCCAGCCATTGAATAAACTCAATATCAATTTTCTGCGGTTCATGTCGAATATCCACCAACACAAATAGCATGGTCATTTGTTCCCTATCGAGAATATAGGATTCAATCATTGTACGGAATTCCTCCCTTTGATCTTTTCCTCTTGAGGCATATCCGTATCCCGGCAGATCGACAATATAAAATGCTCCGTCGTTGATTTTAAAATGATTTATGAGCATGGTCTTTCCCGGTTTCTGGGAAGTTTTGGCCAGCCCGCGATGACGGGTAAGCATATTGATGAGAGATGATTTGCCAACGTTAGAACGTCCGATAAAGGCATATTCCGGAACTTTTGTTTCCGGACATTGCTCAACTTTGGCACTGCTTTTTTCGTATTTGGCGTTTTTTATCTCCATAGTTGCAAAATTAATAAAAATTTTTGTTAATGTATTTTTCAATAATGGTTTTTATAATAAAACTATTGAAAATTACAAAGGTTTATTTTGCCAATGGAAGTCAAAACACCAGATTATGAATGTATCTTAATGCATTGTTAAGGTATTCACCTCTCACAACATAAGCCATAGTGGAATCCGATACTCCCTCAGAAAAAGCTTCGACAGGAATCCCCTCACGTGTCAAAGTGCTTCGGATTCTTGCCCCGAGTCTTTGTCTGGTAAGCATTTCTTCTCCCACAACTGCAATTGTTGCTACATCATCATATCGGTTGGGTCGGGAGATTATTCCCTTTGATATTTCCGGTGCAAATTCTCTGCATATCAAATCATAGGTGATATCAGCATCGGCTTCTGCAACAGCGAAAGACAATCCTGATTTGGTTTCGTTGTTTCTGACTACATTGAATACCTTAACTCCCTTTTTAGCGAGGGCGTTGAATGTGCGTGAAACAGTTCCCTTAACTTTACCTGAAATATTGCCTCCGAGATGGAATAGAGTAGTGTTTTTAATAGCTGTTACTCCT
>CAZXHO010000332.1:0-2837 GCA_964640365.1 uncultured Sangeribacter sp.
AGAAGACAATTCTTTGCTCGATGTTCTTCCTAATGATGACAGCCCCATGGCTGACTCCTCATTAAATCAGGAAAGTCTTTCAAAGGAAGTTGACCGAGCTTTGAAGCAGCTTTATGACAGGGAACGTGAGATTCTTAAGATGTTCTTTGGAATAGGATGTCAGGAGATGACCCTTGAAGAGATTGGAGCTAAATTTGATCTGACTCGTGAACGCGTGCGCCAGATTAAAGAAAAAGCCATACGCAGACTCAAAGGACAGAAGAGTAAGCTTCTGAAAAGTTATCTGGGAGAATAAACTCTCTCTATTCTTTGTAATTTTAAATTTTAATGCATATGATAACGTCCATGTTGAAGAGAATAATAAGTCTCATGTCAATCATGGGCGTTTTTCTCTTTCCTTCTTTTTCAAAAGCGGAAACTATTACCGATCTTCAAAATCTATCTGTTGAAGAAGAGAAATCCGTATCTTATACCATAGTGGAGAAAGAAAATAAAAAGTCCCACTTCTCATGGGGTGCAGAATTTGGCACCTCCGTAGACATGAGTGGATATGACTCCTCTACTTTCAATATCGATGTAATGGCAGGATATCGTGATTCGCGAGTTAATCTATTGGGATTTGGTGCAGGAATTCACAGGGCTATGGGATCAGGGGATAATTATGTTCCATTATATGGAATAATGAGAACTTCATTCTCTAAAACTAAAAAGCTCTTTTTCATGAATCTCAAAATCGGGTACTCTTTCAATACAATTGGAGACGCACCTACTTTTGGAGACATGAATGCATCTTTAGGTGCCGGCATTAATCTCGCTTCCGGCAAATCTTATCAGTCTTACCTGATAATCGGTTATGAATTCCGGCACTTCAATCAAAGAAATCGAAGCAAGGTTAAAATTGAGGCGGAAGATGTTTCTCTTGTCTCGTTGTCATTCGGAGTTAATTTCTAAAATTATCATCAAATTCTTATAAAAAGAAACATCTTTCGACCTTTTCCGAAAGATGTTTCTTTTTATATCTTATTTTATTCCGTCTCGATGCAATAGTGCGTCTACAGTCGGTTCTTTTCCTCTGAATTCTTTATAAAGAACCATTGGATCTACTGTGCCTCCGCTTTGAAGCATTTTCTTGAACTTACCGGCAGTTTTATCATCAAAGATACCATTCTCTTTAAATGCGGCAAAAGCATCGGCATCGAGCACTTCCGCCCATTTATAACCATAATAACCTGCTGCATATCCTCCGGAGAAAATGTGTCCAAAAGAGGGAGAAGTGACGCATCCGTCAACTGCCTCAAAGACCCTTACCGGATCCTGGGCATTTTTCTCAAAGTTTTCTACACTCCCACTTGCTCTGAGTGGTTCCTCAATAGTGTGATAAGCCATGTCAAGGAATCCGAATCCGAGCTGACGCATACAACTATACGCCGCCCCGAACTGTTGGGCTCGTATAAATTTTTCTATAAGATCTTCAGGCATTTTCTCTCCCGTTTTATAATGGCGGGCGAATCCGTCAAGAAATTCCTTTTCAGTTAAATAATTTTCATTGAATTGAGAGAACAATTCCACAAAGTCATGATAAACATTGGTGCCACTCAACGAGGCAAAAGTGGCTTGTGAAGACAGGCCGTGGAGTGCATGTCCGAATTCATGAAGAAAAGTTTCTACTTCATCCGGAGTAAGAAGGACAGGTTCTTTCCCAACAGGCTTAGAGAAATTGCATACAATAGAAATAAGGGGAAGCGTGCGGTTGCCTTCATCATCCTTTGTCTCAGGACGGAATTCTGTCATCCATGCTCCCGGAGATTTTCCTGCCCGATAAAAGAAATCAGCATAAAGTATACCAAGAATGTTACCATCCTTATCAAACACTTCGAAAGCCTTTACATCCGGATGGTAAACAGGAATTTCCTTATTTTCGCGGAATGTATAGCCATATAATCGTGTAGCTAGACCCAACACACCTTCAATAGTATTGTTAAGTTCAAAATATGGCTTCATGTCTTCATCATTGAAAGAATACCTCTCATTTTTCAATTTATCAGACCAGAAACTATAATCCCAAGGCATTAATTCGAACTCCTCTCCTTCGGTTTTTCTTGCGAATTCCTGAATTTCTGCAACTTCACGTTTCATGGGTTCCGTGTAGTTTGACTTAAGCTGGTTAAGCAGATTCATCACACTGCCCACAGTTTCTGCCATTGTACCTTGAAGATGATATTCAGCAAAATTCTTTTTACCCATTAAATTGGCAATTTCAAGACGGATATTAGCTATATCTTTAAGAATTTGAGTATTGTCATACTTACCACCATTATTTCGGGAATTATATAGTTTATATAATTTTTCACGAAGATCACGGTTTTCAGCGTATGTCATAAAGGGAATATAGGAAGGTGCATAAACTGTGATAAGGAACAGGTTTTCATCATCCTCCTTACCTTCTCCCATCAGAGTTTCTTTTGCCGCTTCACGGGCTGCCATCTTGATACTCTCCGGTAATCCCTTTGTATCTTCCTCAGTTATCCACATCCGGCGTGCCGGATCTGCCATATCATTAGTGACATTCTGACTGAATCTAACATTAAGGTCTGAAAGCTCGGAATTCAGCTTTCTGAATTTTTCTCTCGCATTGCCCTCCAGATTGGCACCACTCTCAGCGAAACTTCTATAGGTTTCCGAAATCAGGCGTTGTGCTTCCGGTGACAGATCCTTTCTTCCTTCTCTTTCATCATATACCTTTTTTACTCTTTCCCAAAGTTTTTCATTTAGAAGAATGTTCATACGTATGTCGTCAAATGACGAATGGTGCAAGAGACTATTCTCCTACTTACTCC
>CAZXHO010000333.1:0-2835 GCA_964640365.1 uncultured Sangeribacter sp.
ATTTCAATATAATGCAAGTAGATATCTTTCGGGATTTCTAATGGAAGAAATCTTTTATGACACTTCTACACCCGAATTTTCCTTAAAGGTTTAGGCATCAGTTTGATTTAGGATGTGTATTACAATTGCAGTCTTACTAAACCAACATCAAAAGAGTTTGACACAGAGACCATTTACAATTGCAGCCCTGATAGCCTGCTATAGAAAGATCTTGACACAGAATCTTTACAAGTGAAGTCTTAGATGCTTCTCAAGAAAAAGTTTATTCTTAGGCTTCTCCTGCCAAAGCTTTCTTCATCGCACCATTGCTGATAACACCCTGAAGAACTGTCTTATCGTTAAACAGCATATAAGGAACAAATTCCAAATTTCTGTTTTCAGCTTCCTGTTCTTCACTTCTTACTTTTTCGCCATATGCTTGCGTATCAAGCATCTTTTCAACTTCACGTCTGTCAAGTCCGACTGATTCCGCAATTTCTATAAGTACTTTTTTGTCAGACAGTCTGAGATTGTCAACAAAATTTGCTTTAAACAAGGCGAAATTAAGGTTTATTACTGTCTCCTGAGTGGCTGTAGCTATGGCGTATTTCATAAGACGATGTGCATCAAACGTATTGCAAACTTTCACGCCAGCCAGATTTATTGCAAGCCCAAGTCGTGATGCCATTTTAGTAACACGCTCCATCTGAGCTTTTGCCTCTTCTTCAGACATGTCATGGGCACTCATGAAATGCTGCTCCATTGTTTCCACAGGCATCTCCGGAGCTTGCTGGTCTAATTCATAAGCCATGAATTGAATGTTGGTTTTATCCTCCATCCCGGATTCCTTTATTATCTTTTCCAATTGAGTTTCTCCAATGTAACAGAATGGGCAGGCAAAATCGCCCCAAATTTTGATATTCATAGTATAAAGTTTAATAATTAATACTTCTCTCCGGTGCTATGGTATCGCCTTTTCAATGTGACAGCTATAAACTCATAGAACCGGTATAAAAAATAAGTTGCAAACTGTTTGTTTACAACTTAATAACAAAAATATCATTTAAAAGATTTTTATCTAAATGTGAAATATGTTTAAAGAAACTTCTTGAAATCAGAAACGGAAAAATTAACAATTAACTCTTCAGGGAAATCCACTTCATTAATCAAATTTCCGAGAAACTCATAATTGGCTATATCGAATGAGATATGAGCATCGCTCCCTAATATTACGGGCACACTATATTTCTTACACAATTGTAAAATTTCAAGATTATTTTCACGTGCTTCAGTTTTATGTCTGATCGGTTTAAGGGAACTGTTATTTATTTCCAAAAGCGTATTGTTATCTTTCGCTGCAAGCACAATGGGTTCGAAAAATAAATCGGCAGTACCGTCGCCCGGATGACTGATAATATTAATCAATGGATTTGAAATAACCTTAATCAGGCCTTCTGTGTTCTCATCTTTTGTTCCGGGATGGTAGCACAATGAATGGATACCGGCTATACGGAGGTCAAGTATAGACATCATTTTTTCATCCATATCCAAATTCCCGTTGCAGTCGAGGATATTGATTTCAGCTCCGAGCAAAAGATCCACTCCATACATATTGCGTGGCACCACATGGAGATTACGGAAATAGATCGGTGCACAGGCACCGGGGAGAGCCGGTGCGTGTTCGGTGATTCCCAAAAGCTTCAATCCTTTCTCGGAAGCCGTTTTAGCCATTTCTTGTATGGTGCTATATGCGTGCCCACTCGCAATGCTATGAGTATGGACATCAAGTTCTACGTTACTCAAATTCATTTTCAATAATATTACAGTACAAAGTTAGCAAACAACATAGAAAGTGCAAAAATATATTTCCATGCAGATAATTAAAATAATAAAGTTCGAAGAGAATTATTATCATCGAAACATTTCTAAAATATTACAAAGTTCAGAATAAGATACTTGCCACGTCGGCCATTAATACTTTTGCGATAAAAAACTATGGCAAATTGTGATCTTATTATTCCGTTCATTTTTCATTTTGCAGCCGGTGTTTACGGGCATAAGGGAGAGTTGTTGAAATTGCCATATCCGGATCAATTTTTACAGGCACGGAAAAACGGGTGGAGTGATGATCCGGATGATCCGGGAGGAGCGACAATGATAGATATCACTTTAAGCACGTATACCCATTATAGAAAATTAAAGGGTATTCCCACTACCTCTAAGGAAAATCTGAGAAGTATTACCTTCGGGGAGTGGTATGATATTTTGAAAAAGCTTTATTGGGATAAATGGCAAGGAGATCTAATAGAAAGTCAAGGTATCGCACATATTTTGGTTGACTGGATCTGGGCCAGTGGAAACGGCAGCATCAAATCGGCTCAACGTATCTTGGGTGTCCGAGCAGATGGCGTGGTAGGGGAGAAGACCCTTAACGCGATCAATTCTGCTAATTCTTCAGTTTTATTCGCGAAATTGGTCGAAGAAAGGGAAAGGTATTATCGCCAATGCAAAGGTAGTTGGAAATATCTAAAAGGCTGGCTACGCAGACTCCATGCAATAAAACCAGACGGTTCCTTTCTGATAAATGGGCAGCCCATTCCCTAAATTATAGAAAAGATAAAGATTTTTTGTAAAAGGACAAATAATGTTCTGAAAAAAAGGAATCTTGGCAAAGCTCAGAAAATTAGCAAAAAATTATTTATTTCCACCGGATATCTCGGTTAAGTCTTGGAATTTTGGTGGATTTCATGAGAAAAGGAGTTGATATTAGGCTGATAAGCTACTAATAATCAACTCCTTTTGTTTAGTCGGGGTGAAAGGATTCGAACCTTCGACCCCCTGCTCCCAAAGCAGGTG
>CAZXHO010000334.1:0-2818 GCA_964640365.1 uncultured Sangeribacter sp.
CGCATCATTTTGAGTTCAAGAGGAGTTTTTACCTTGCGGGCCTTCTTTAAAATCAAGGATCCATTAACTTGTTTCGCATCCGGAAACAGTGCCTCAAGCCTGGCAACGTCAGAATACACCAAGTCATCGAATTCATAACCTACCACTGTCGGCATAGTCATTCCGAGTTTTTTCAATTCCTCCGGAATTAGTTCAGGCTTACGCACGTTTATAATGTGGCTGTCGGTATCGTAGGAATAGGGGCGCACAATGAACCAGACGGGATCTCCCTCAAGAGGTATGTATACGTATCCTCTGAAAAAGCGGCCTGTGGTGTAATATATATTGGCATTAGAAGCCACGAGAAGAGCGTCTATTTTCTCCGCGCGCATCTGACGTCGCAGAGAATCCATCCTGAGCATAATGTCAGGAATAATATCTTTTTGAATCAATTCCATAGTTTATAGGGATCTGATTTCTTATTATTATTTATATGAAAGTCTATCACTAAAAGTATCTTTCATTCAATTTACATGAGAAAGAATTATTCCAATTGCGTTAATACCCTTGGTTTTCTCCATAGGCACAGGAGAGGAAACCGAAACTGAATATCCATCCACGATTTTTATATTTCGCCGAATAGTATCGGTAATTTCATACACAGTATATATTCCTTTTCCCAGCGGTTCCTCAAATTCATTAAAAAGTTGAAGAGTTGCATTAAGAGTATCGGGGCGTTCTTGGCCTAATGAAAATTCTTCAATATTCATTGCTACTTCACGCGCTTTACATTCTTCTGTATATCTGATTGCCAGAATCAGATCGAACCGTCCGTTTATTGCCATTGATGAATCAGAAGGGAAAGGAGAAAATTCGTATTCCCAATCTTCGGGAATTCCCTCTTCACCAATGTTTCTGAATTCTGAATAAACGATATTTTCAGTGTGCAGGCACGAAACATTAGTGATGGCAAGAAATGATAGAATAAATACAAGAGTAATCCATCCTGCCGGACCCTTAGAAGGTACGGACAGAATGGATTTGGATATTTTGTAAAGATTCTTCATAAAATCAGAGTGGAATTCATAGAAATCATTGCTGATCAGTCTTCAGATTCGGGACGTTGACGATTCTTATTCCTTTTCTTATTGCGAGGTATACCGTTGCGTTCCGATGGTTGCTTCTGAGCTTGCCTATCTATTCCGTTGCGTTCCGGATTACGTTCGCGTCCGGGATGGTCATTTCTGTTTTCAGATGTATTATCCGCTATTTGTGAACGGTTAGCATTGTCACTATTCTGTCTTTCAGGACGAACGGCATGGCTTTGAGAAGGCATCTGACGATCCTGAACAGGAGCATCTTTATCGTCTATTCTTTTCTTTTTTTTCTTCTTCTTCTTGCTTTTGTCGAATCTTGTCAGGCTATCCTGCCCAATAATGTCGCCATATTCATGAGAATTCCCTTCGTTTCCTTCCATATCGAGAGCTTCTACTCTGATTCCCTGACGGTTGAGGGCAATGATCTCAAAAGCTCGCGCTGCTGAAATTGTAACAAGATTAGCCGGGATATTTTTATCAGTGGAATAGGTTATAGTCCTTGCAAGAATATCGGGTTTGAAGTAATAGTATGAACCATCTTTAGTTTCAAGCACGATATCTTTTTGGGGCAGTTGTTTTTGGGCTTCTGCATATGCATCAATCTCAAAATTGAGGCAACATTTTAGTTTAGCACATTGTCCGGCAAGTTTCTGAGGATTCATTGAAAGATCCTGTAGACGGGCACAACCGGTTCCTACTGAAACAAATTTACTCATCCAAGAAGAGCAGCACAACGGTCTTCCACATGGACCGATTCCACCTATTCGTCCGGCTTCCTGTCGTGCACCAATCTGCTTCATTTCGATTCTTACCTTAAAAGTCTCGGCAAGGATACGTATCAGCTTTCGGAAATCCACGCGTTCATCGGCAATGTAATAGAAAATAGCCTTACCGCCATCACCTTGATATTCCACATCACCAATTTTCATGGCGAGTCCCAGATCTTCGGCAATAGCACGTGCCTTTATCATGGTTGAATGTTCGCGAGCGCGAGCTTCTTCAAACTTTTCAATATCGGCAGGGCGTGCTATACGGAACACCTTTTTTAGTTCGGTACCCGGTTTTATCCCCCCCTTTTTCATCTGCGCAGCCACAAGGGGACCTACCATTGTGACACGACCTATATCATGACCGGGGGCAGCCTCAACAGCTACTATGTCGCCTATTTTAAGTGGGATTGCTGAGGGATTGGAATAGAAGCCGATGCGAGTGTTCTTGAACATTACTTCTACAATTCCCTTGGGGTCAGTTCCCGGTATATCGGCAAGCCAGTCGGTAGCATACAACTTACCTCTCGGCTCGCGTCGCGCACATCCCGTGCAAGCCCCGGCTCTTCTGCAACCGGGACAGCCACTGGAAAAGACTCCTCTCTTTTTTTCTTCCATATTTATAAGAAAAACGGGGTTGTCTTATTTTGCAAACGCCACAGCGCGTGTTTCGCGTATTACAGTTATTTTAACCTGACCCGGATAAGTCATTTCATCCTGAATCTTGCGGGCAATTTCGTTAGACAGCTTATCGGTTTCTTCATCACTGATCTTGTCAGCACCTACAATTACACGAAGTTCACGGCCTGCCTGAATTGCATATGTCTTCAGCACACCGGGATAGGAGAGAGCTAATTGTTCAAGATCATTCAGACGTTTGATATAAGCGACAACTATTTCACGACGTGCGCCGGGACGCGCACCTGAAATAGCATCGCATACCTGAACTATAGGTGCGAGCAAGGAAGTCTGTTC
>CAZXHO010000335.1:0-2806 GCA_964640365.1 uncultured Sangeribacter sp.
ATTGCCGAGTATATTGCCAATAATCCCGGAAAAAATGATTTTAACCCATTTTTTCTATATGGTGACGTAGGGGTAGGAAAAACTCATCTTATACAGGCTATAGGTATTAGAGTAAAGGAAAGAAATCCCAATGCCAAGGTCTTGTTTGTCACGTTGAGACAATTTCAAAATCTTATGGCAAATGCTACTATCCATAAGCAGATCCCAAGTTTCCTAAATTGGTTTCAACAAATGGATGTTCTCCTGATTGATGACCTTCAGGAGCTTAGCCATAAGGATGGTACCGCTAATGTCTTGTTCCCGATTTTTAATCATCTACATCAGAATGGCAAGGCGCTTGTGTTTACTTGCGACCGTCCTCCAATGGAACTTGATGGTATTGCCGACCGTCTTATTGACAGATTCAAATGGGGTATTACTGAACAGCTTCCAAAACCGGATCTTGCCTTAAGAAAGAAGATCCTCACATTCAAAGCTTCTAAAAACGGTTTGAATCTTCCTGCAGAGGTGATTGACCTCATAGCAGAACAAGCCACCGGATCTGTAAGAGAACTGGAAGGTATAGTTATGGGAATGTTCTCAAGATCCATTAACATGAATGTGCCAATTACTCTTCAGCTCGCGCAAGAGGTGATGAGACATTCAGTTAAGAAGATTGAGAAGAAGACTATCAATTTTGATATGATTGTTGAGGCAACGGCAGAATATTACAGACTAAATCCGGATGTAATTTTCTCGAAAAGCAGGGTAAGGGATATTGCTGATGCGCGTCAGGTAATCATGTATCTATGTCATAAATTGACTTCGTTGTCATCTTCTGCCATAGGCCAGAAACTCAACAGACGACATGCTACCGTGCTTCATGGCATCTCTACGATTGCCGACAGACTTCCATTCGCAAAAGAATTATCGGTAGCCGTTGATATGATAGAAGAGGAATTGAAACGCTAATAAAATTAAATAAGTTCGCCTAAAACATCAAATTCTATAATTTTAATGCCCCGACATCTCTATTCAAGGTCGGGGCATTAATGTTATCGCTATAAATCTATTTGTCCGAATTGGTGAGGTCATACTTAATTTTATCAAGTATAAGCAACAGTTCTTTTTCCTTTCCACCGGCTTCAATGATAACGGGCATATCTTTTACAAAATCTTCTTCGAGCTTTTCCAAACTATATCCCTGCACCGTGGCGCATGTCTTATAGCTTTCTATAGCCTTTTTAATATTTCCAGAAAGATAAAATAAATGACCTGCATTTAAAAAATCATTTGGAGCAGGGGAGTCATCAGAGAGTAGTTTATTATAGTAAGAAAGGCTTTTTTCAAGATTCTTATTCAACAATTCTGCCCAAGCAATGGCCCTCCATGTAGATTTTTTATCAGGACTGACATAATCCGCATGATAGAAATTGGCAATTGCACCTTGGATATTTCCACTTTCGAGCATACAATTGCCCGCGCTCATAAGCAAAGAATAGTTTTCCGGATCTGCTGCGAGTGCTTTAGAATAATATTCTGCCGCCTCCTCAAACTTACCCATCATTCGGGAACAAACGGCAAGTTTCTTAATGAGCCATAAGCTCTCAGGATTGATTAATTCGGCTTTCTTATACCATTTTAAAGCTTCAGAGATATTATTCAGTCCGTTATAGCAGTATCCTATTTTCTCCCATAGTGACGGATCATCTTTTTTATTCTCCATTACCATCAGAAGAGACAAGGCTTCCGAATAGTAACCTCTCTTAAAATAGAACTCTCCGACTAAGCGTATTATCTCCTCATCTTGTAAAAGTTCATTAAGAACGGGAAGAGACATACAATCAATAGGCTTCATGAAGGGGTCATAAAACTCTCTCTTTTTAGGGAAAAGTTTATAAAACCTATAAATATCTCTCATGAATCGCGTCACTTCCATATCAAATTCCGGAACACTTGATTTAAGTTTCTTTTCAGCAAGGACTTCTTTTAGTTGAGAAACTTGTTCATTCATTTTGCCCATCATCATGTTTCGCTGCGCTTCCGGCATAACGGCAAGAGAGAATGCAAAAGAATATTTATCAGAATCACACATAACACCTTCCAAGTCAAGTAGTTCGCTGAATTGTTTCAAATCCTTTGTTTTCCCTTCAACATCAGAATGAGAAGAAGAAAATGGTAAAAACCAATTTGGAAGACTATTAAAAAAAGGAAAATTTTTCAAGTTAGAGAAAGCCATCATCATCACATCGCCGCCTTCGAGTTGCATTTCATTAAGTTCCCTAAGCTTATCACCGAGTCCGGTTTTATTTAAAAGTTCCTCCCACTCCGGGTTCATTTCAAGCATTTCCATATCTGCATCTCGAGAGAAGTCTTTAAGTTTCCCTAATATTTCGGGTCTTAACTTCATCAATTCGGGCATAACCTCATTTTGCATCTTGGAAGAAATCCTTTCTGTATCCCGAGTACGCACAATGTTCATTATCACTTCTCTAAGTCTTGTATACGATATCAATGAATCTTGCCACAGCAAAAATCTTGCTTTTATAGAATTGTCATTTTTTATTCTTTCAGGATATTTTGCCACTGTCAGAATAATAGCCACGAGCGCTCTTGCTGACAGTTTTTGACTTAGGTCATTTTCGTAAATGTCAAGGAGAGCCGATAGAGCGTTGCGGTCATAATAATTCATTAAACCGAGAAATAATGCAGCTATTACCTGTGCCTTAAATTCAAAAGGCATTTCAGGAGATTTGATCTCATCTACGAGTTTACCATATTCTTGAGAAGAGGCACCAAACATGGTCCATATATAATAAAACAACTC
>CAZXHO010000336.1:0-2785 GCA_964640365.1 uncultured Sangeribacter sp.
CCCTGTTTATCGCGGAATACCGCTTCTCCGGCAAACATGAAAGGTGTTCCCTGAGAGGTAAATACAATTGTCTGTGCAAGTTTGGCGGCATCAAGCATATTCTTTTCAGGCTCACCTTCCATTGATTTTTTAAGTTTTTCAGTAAGAGTGAGGTCATCGTGACAAGATACATAATTCACAATCATCTCGGGTGATTTTGCATAGGGAAATTTAGAATTGTTTCCCTTAGAAAAATCAACCTGAGGATGTGCGGTTGCTGCAACGATTCCAATTTTAACAGTTTCTTCATTCCCGGGTTTTCCTGTAGCGAAGCCTCTGTCGGCGGCATCAGTATAATGTCCCTTTACGGCATCGCGAAGGTCATCAGAGAAAACTGCTATATCGGTCATTTGAGAAACATTTTCCTTAAGCGCCCTGCGATTGACAGCAAGAGGAGAATCGCCGGCAGTCCAACCTTCACCATAAACAAAAATAGATGGATTGATCTTCTTCAGTTCTTCAGCCACCTTGTTCATTGTTTCGGTGTCATGAATAGCCATAAGGTCAAATCTGAATCCGTCAATATGATATTCGTCAGCCCAATATTTGGTAGAATTAATTATATAATCCTGCATCTGTTTCAAATCGGATGCAGTCTCATTGCCACATCCTGAGGCATCAGAATATCTTCCGTCGTCCCAATGGCGATGATAGTAACCCGGAGCTGTCAGTTCGAAGTTTGATCCGTCGTTGTCAGCAGTATGATTATAAACCACATCCATTATCACACCGATGCCGGCATCATGAAGAGCCTTGATCATCTCTTTCATTTCAGTTATGCGAGCTGCAGGATCTGAAGGATTAGTAGAATATGAACCCTCGGGGGCATTATAGTTGAGAGGATCATAGCCCCAATTATAATTATTGTCCTGAAGATTCATTTCATCTACAGAGTTATAATCGTAAGAAGGTAGAATATGCACATGAGTAACACCGAGCTCCTTAAGATGGTCAATGCCGGTTTTATCTCCAAGTGGAGTAACGGTGCCCTCCTCTGTGAGAGCAAGGAATTTACCTTTGTTAGCGATTCCTGAAGATGGATGCATTGACATGTCGCGGTGATGCATTTCATATATAATCACGTCTGAAAAATTCTTCACCTCAGGTCCTTTATCGGTCTCCCATCCCACAGGATTAGTGTTTGCCAAATCTATAATGGCAGCTCTTTTGCCGTTAACACCCACAGCCTTCGCCCATACCCCCGGGGTTTCATCTTTCCACTTTCCATCCCATTTGATCTGAAAAGTATAGAATTTGCCATAAAGTTTCTCGGGAACTGAAGCACTCCATGTGCCTGTTTTTGAATCATACTTCATAGACAGGGTTTCATAAGGCGTTCCCGTATGACCGTTATTGTAAAGATTTACCCTCGCATCCTGTGCTTTCGGGCTCCAGAGGCGGAAATGAGTTCCTGAATTATCCACAATCAGTTCGAGGTCATCGCCATTATAAGTGGGATAATCGATAAACTGCGCATCGAAAGAACTTTGGGCATTTATCTGAGCCGGGGTAAAGAGTGCGCCGGCAGCCAGAAAAACAGCTGTCATGGTCTTTGGAAGTAAAAAATTCATGTTACTGTAAGAATTTAAATAGAAGTTGCGTATGATAGCTAATGAAATTAATACAATGGTCTTATGGCCTCAACTAAGCATGTATTCTTTACTATGAAAAATGTAATTATGAAGCAGGCATATAATTTTTCACGCAAAGAAAAATGACTCATAGTCAAGTCACATGATACAATTGTTTAATCAGGAAAGCTATGTTAGTTAATTTTGAGTTATATTGAATTCCGATGTTTTCCGGATAGTAATTCAAAATTACAAAAAAATAATCGAATCTGAGTTATTGTTAACCAAAGAATAACAACTATTAACATCAATTAGGACAGAGACCGTTTATATTTGAAATACAGTTGAACCATTCGTTCAATATTGATGTTATATAGATACAACGGGAGATATTTCTGATGTGGGTTCGGTTTCGATAAGGAAGACCTTTAGAAGGATATCAATAAACCCGTTAAAAGTAAAATTATCAGGGGTTTCCCATGCAATAATTGAATGTCTGATTAATGGAAAAAGGTTGGTGTTTCGAGCAAGCACCCGTGGATAACTAATTTCAACATTCTGTCTACTCCCCCGGCGCGAGGCTGGGCTGAAGAGATGGACCCTATTGTCAATAGCTTATCGCGGAACCATGGTTTCTTCCCACCGTTGAAAATCCAGACTAAAGTTTTATCAAAATTATGAAAACCGAAAACGGCAGTGTAGCAAACACTGCCGTTTTAGTTTGCATATATGCCGATAAAATATTAACTTTGCAGCGCTTTTTGAGAAAAGTAGGTGAGGAGGAGAGTCCGAGCCGGTAAGCTTTTTTAAGAAAAGTACAATTTTTACTAACACATTAAACTCTCAAACATTATGCATCTTTCATCAGAAGAAAAGCAGGCCATTTTCGAGAAATATGGTCAGGGAAAGCACGATACAGGTAGCCCGGAAAGCCAGATCGCCCTTTTCTCAATTCGTATCAAACATCTTACAGAACATCTGAAAGACAATCACAAGGATCACACTACAGCCCGTGCACTTAAGGCTCTCGTAGGTCAGCGTCGTTCACTTCTTGATTATCTGATCCGTAAGGATATCAATCGCTATCGTGCGATTATCGCCAAGAAAGAACTCGGTATCCGTAAATAATGTCTTTATAAGAGAAATAAAAAGGAAAGATCAACACAAGGTCTTTC
>CAZXHO010000337.1:0-2778 GCA_964640365.1 uncultured Sangeribacter sp.
TATTGACATTGCGGATATATCGGGGGGAAAGATTCAAATTGACCCGAGTGCCTATCGGTTGAATGAATATCTTGATGTGGCGCAACCGAATACTTCCAAAAATAAGAAAAAGAAAAAATAACTCACAATCATATGAGCTCATTTATAGTTGAAGGAGGTAGAAAACTTAAAGGTTCAATTTCTCCACAGGGAGCAAAGAATGAGGCCCTGGAAGTAATTTGTGCCACTCTGTTGACGCCTGAAAAAATCACCATCAGCAATATTCCGAATATTGCTGACGTGCGTAATTTAATCTCCTTGATAGAAGATCTGGGTGTTAAAACTGAACATATAGATCTCCATACAGTCAGTTTTGAAGCCAAGGATATTAATTTGGAATATTTAAAATCTGAAGATTTTCGGAAGAAAGCTCAATCTCTCAGAGGTTCAGTAATGATTGTGGGCCCGCTTTTGGCAAGATTCGGATTTGCCGTATTGCCAAAACCGGGAGGTGATAAGATAGGCAGAAGGAGGCTTGACACCCATTTCTTAGGCTGGCAAAAGCTTGGAGCTGTTTTTGATTATGTGCAGGATGAAAAATATTATAAGATTACAGCTCCTGAAGGTTTAACGGGATGTTATATGTTGTTAGATGAAGCCTCTGTAACGGGAACAGCAAATATTATAATGGCCGCTGTCCTTGCACGTGGCACGACTACGATATATAATGCTGCTTGTGAACCCTATTTACAACAGTTATGTAAAATGCTTGTAAGAATGGGTGCTCATATAGAAGGAATAGCGTCTAACCTTCTTACTATTCATGGAGTCGAATCACTCGGAGGTACAGACCACAGAATGTTGCCGGATATGATCGAAGTCGGAAGTTTCATTGGAGTTGCTGCCATGACGGGGTCAGATATTGTTCTCAAGAATGTGGGAATTAATGATCTCGGTATTATGCCTGATTCATTTGAAAGACTCGGAATAAGCCTCAAAGTGGAAGGAGATAACATCCATGTCAAACAGGATGAAATTTACTCGATAGACTCATTTATGGATGGATCTATCATGACCTTCTCGGATGCACCGTGGCCCGGTCTTTCACCCGACTTGTTGAGTATTTTCCTTGTGGTTGCAACACAGGCAAACGGAAGTGTACTGATACATCAGAAAATGTTTGAGAGCCGCCTGTTTTTCGTTGATAAACTTATAGACATGGGGGCAAAAATTATTTTGTGCGATCCCCATAGGGCGGCAGTTATAGGAGCAGGAAAATTCCATTGTCTACACTCCACTAAAATGGTGTCTCCGGATATCCGTGCGGGTATAGCTATGCTTATTGCTGCTCTGGGAGCCAAGGGAACAAGCCACATTCAGAATATTAATCAGATAGACCGCGGGTATGAGCGAATAGATGAACGTCTTAACCAGCTTGGAGCCTGCATAATTAGAGACGAGGAATGATAGAAGAAAAAGATATAAAGGCAATTGGAAAATTTCAAAAGACTCATGCTTTAAAAGGCGAGTTGAATGCCTTGCTTGATATTGATCCCGAATATGTCAGTGAAGGAAACGCATTGATAGTGGGAGTAGATGGGTGTTATATACCGTTTTATGCTTCATCAATAAGACCTAAGGGGTCGTTTTCTTTTCTAATTAAACTTGATGGCATAGATTCTGAAACAGAAGCTAAACCTTTTGTAAATAAAATTGTCTATGCTTTAAAGAAGGATCTTGCAGATTTTCTTGACCTCAACAGTGATGAGATAAGAGATGATGAAGATTTATGTGGCTATCGTATTATTAACTGCAGAACTCAAGAGGAGATCGGAGAGATAACCACTGTAGATACCTCTACGGAAAATCTCCTATTTATTGTTAACACTAATTCAGGCGAAGAGGTGTATATTCCTGCAGTTGATGATTTTATCATTGAAATAAATGACGAAGACGGCACAATTACCATGAATTTACCGGAAGGTCTTTTAGATCTCAATAAAAAATCATAGACATTATCAAAGCGCCTATGGATAATAATCAGTTTTCGTTTGATGAGGATAACGCGGTAAAATTCATTAGATCGCGAATGCCTCAAACAGTGAGTGATAAATATGTTGATGATGACATACTATGCATCATAGACATCATTTGGGATTATTATGAGAAGAAAGGTTATTTGTCTCTCAATTCGATTGACGGAGACGAAGATCAACTTGATACCGATGATCTCATAGTATATGTCAAAAAAGAAGTTAAAAAGGATTCTGAATTAATGATGGATCCAAAGGATGTTGAGTTAATCGTAAAAGCAGAATTAGAATATGAGGAATCGCTGGAAGATTTTATTTGAATCGCTTGTGATGCTCGGGATATTATTGGCTTGTGCTGACAAAGCCAATGCTTCCGAACCTAATATAAATGATAATTCTTCAGAAAGAATAGAAGCTCTCGATAATATGGATTTCGTTGAGATGCTAAATTCTGTGGAAGTTGGTAAAACTTCAGATCTAATACAAAAATTTCAAGCAAAAGAGGGAAAGACACGCCTTTTGAATGGAAAATATAATCCAAAAGGAGAATGCACCGTTGAAGCATATAGGAATAAAGAGGTGTTGCTGGTAACTATTCCCGCACACTTGCTCTTTGCTCCCAATATGACGGAATTAAAAAGGGAAGCAGCGGATTATCTTGCTCCCATCAGAAGGTATCTTAAGGAACCAGACATGTACAGAGTCATGTTGGTAATGCATACGGATAATACCGGTTCGGAGGCTTATCGCGAGCAGTTGACTACAG
>CAZXHO010000338.1:0-2776 GCA_964640365.1 uncultured Sangeribacter sp.
ACCGCCACTTTATATTTCGACATCATTTCCGCGCTCTACGGAGCGGCAGTGAAAGAAGATCTCGCTGAACCCTCTAACCTATTCCGCGAAATAAAAGCTGCCTTCAAGTCATCTGACACAATCGCTTGGGAAAAAGGAATCAATGAAGAGACGTTCGAAAGAGTCCTGAATCTCACTAAGTCCGCTTCGCTCCAGAAAGGAGTAATCTCCACGGCAACTGATCTCGTACTCTTTTCGTTGCTAAATGGCTGTATGCCACTCTCAAAAATAGCGGGGCTGAAAGTCAATGAAATCGATAAGTTCAACGAGGAATCTGAAGAGATTGCGTCACGTCAGGCTTCTCCACGACGCCGATATATTTTCGACCTCGGACAAGCGCAACGCACTCCAAGGCAACTCGAAAAACATATAAACACCCTTATTTTAGATCTCTTCCGCCTTCGAAACATTCCGCTATTCAGTACAGTTTCCGACACTCTGGCGAGTTTCTGGGCATATGCCGCTCTAAGGAGCGGTGCCTCAGCTTCAGATGTAGTATCTTTTCTTGGCTACCCACCCTCGGGCGTACCGGTTCTTTCTCTCTGCCAACCTGTTGAACTCTCTGAAGATAAACGAAACACCCTCCGTAATGTAGTGGCATCTCTGTTCATGGTAAATCCGTTGCGCTGGTATGCCATGAGATTACGTCCGCACGTAAGCTTTGAGGAGGTAACACGGCGTTTCGGCATCCTTTCAGATCAGCTTCAACAGCCACGGATGTTCTATCCTCTTGAAGAGATTGTAAAAAGAACCGGTAAAAAGCTAAAATTCGAAAAGAAACCGGTGATTCATGACGTGGTGTTTTTCCATAGCCGTGTCACGGATATTTTTCCGATGTTCACTAAGATAGGTGACCTTGCATGGTGCTATACCGTTACCGGGAAAACCGGAACGGTGTATGCCGCGATACCACAGGCTGCTTTTGAAAATTTCCAGAAAACCATCGGTCATTTCACTCCGGAATATGAAGTGGCTCCAATCGGCACATTTAAACCTGAAGCAGGAGAAAAGATTATGGTGGTTGGCGGTCTGTTTACAGGGCAACAGGCTGACTTGGAGAAGATCGACCAAACTGATAATACCATCTACCGACTGCAATTCATCAGCGATAACGGCATAGAATGGCGCGTAGGAGTCGACTCTCGTCTAACTAAGGTGGCGAGATAAATAATTCTCATCCGTTCCGAGGGACATCTTATCAAAACAGCCTGTAAATTCAATCAGATAGTTAGGTTTATCCGGTATGGCCACAAGCTCCAAAACGACTGTCCGTCATCTACATAAACGGGCACCAGACTCTCTACGGCAAAAGAATGGTGCCTCCGGTGCAGCCTCTACAGCAAAGTCATCTTCCGGATCTAATTACCGAACTTTCAATATTGGCAATATCCCTACTTACGGAGAAAACCCAACCCCTGTCGTTGATTTTAGCAATATATCTGAGATTGAGAGGATTGCCAATGATTTAATAGCTAAAGTGGATAAAGTAGCGCAACCCAATATTGAGACCGTCATTGAGGCAGAAAACTGGATTTATGGGGTTGAATCGACAATCGATTCTTTGCCACCGGCAGAACAGCTCCGGGCATTAATGAAATTCGATGCTGTCCACCGTATAGCATTCCGCAAAAAAGCGTCCGACAGTTTCATCGGTAAACATCTGCTAAGCATATTCGATGCTCGAATACACATGGACCGGTCAATCGACGACCATCTCCTTTTCCGCATGATTACAGATGCCGTTGAGAATCGTAGAGACAAAGCATTCTTCGACAAACCATTAATGTGGCAGAGCCTGACACTTGAAAAATGGTACAGACAGTTCCGCTCTGGAACAGGACTGGAAGACCTCAGCGAACGTGACATCGCAGAGCGCGTCAGCATCCTCCTCGAAACCGACCTCTGGGCATTCGATCCCCGCAACCAATCCGCCTTCAAACACCACCTCCTCACCACCTACCGCCCCTACCTCACCCCCTCCTCACAAACACATCCCATATAAACCTACCAACACTCACTCTCCAAGTAATCCAAATTATCTCCTCATCCTTCCAAAAATCCAATTCCTAAAAATGGTGAGGATATTAAAGGATATTTTAGAGCAGATTTATTATGAGGCCTCATTATTGGGGATTTTTTATAGGAGCTAAAATATTGGTTCTGGGAATCTAATAATACTTGTTTGAGAATTTAAGAATCTTGGTTAAAGATCTTTTAGGATTTGTTTTGAGAATCTAATAATATTTGTTTTTTGAGAATTTGATTTCCCTTACGTATAAAATAGAATCAAGGAATATTCAATGCATGGCATGGAAACATATTGAAATTTTTGATCTATTTAATCATGAACCGAATAATATCACTCTTTTTACTATTATTTACTCTCATACCTCTCTCAGCACAAACAGTTTATATATCGAGTCCGATCTACCTCGGGTCAATACTGATAGATGAACCTGACACAGCGATAATGGCAAGGACATGCCGCCAGTACAACCTGACCGAACAACCGGCTGAAGGCGACTACAAAGTCTTCATCTATAACGACGGCACCAAATTCCGCTTCAAGGTAGAAAAGACCGACAAAGGCAACCTCCCCACAGTAGAAGTAGAAACCACCGAAACCCCTCCAACAATAAAGAAGATGCTCTCCGACACCGGTTTCACAAAATCCGGCTCTACTTATGAAAAGGGCAGCCCATTCACCCACCGAATGACCAAATGCCGCCTCTCCACC
>CAZXHO010000339.1:0-2738 GCA_964640365.1 uncultured Sangeribacter sp.
AAAGGTCTACGTTTATTGACACATTTAAGTATTCTATTAACACTTCTCGTTTAAATTGTTTATTCTTGTTAAATTTGTCGCGGATAAAAAGCTCCTTCAGTTGATGCAGTCACGAAATTTAATATCTGCAGTTCTCCCATTTCTGTTCATTAGCTGTGAGCATGGACAGAAACCGCTTTCCACATCTCTGATGGAAGCTTCACGTCAGGAGCTTGCACATGCCATCGAAGAACGTGACAGCCTGGTTATTCTTGTAAAAGAAATATCCGAGACTATAGAACAAGTCATAGATCTCGAAAATATAATGTCTCTTTCTTCTGCAGGACATATTGATAGTGTCAATATACAGCATTTTCTCACAGCTGACCTGCTTGCAATGAAGAATACTCTTGCCGCACGAAGAATAAAACTTTACAAACTTGAAAACGAACTTGAAAATTCCAATTTATATTCTGAAAAAATAAAATGCGCTGTTAAATACTTGAAAAAACGTATAGAGACTCAATACAATTCAATTGATAGCATGAAGTCCGAGATGTCTCTTAAGGAAAATACAATCACTTACTTAAATAAGAAAGTAGATTCGTTGAATTCTGAAATTGTTTCTGCAGGGGAACATTATGAACTATCACTGGCAGAAGCGAAAAGGGAAATAGATAGACTAAACACATGCTATTTCATTGTCGCCAAGAAAGCGGAACTTAAAAAGAATAATATAATCGAAGAAAGGTTTCTCAGCTCTTCCAAAATTATGGAAGGAAAATTTGACCAATCGCTTTTTATTGTTAATGACAGAAGGAGGTTAAGTAAGATCAACCTAAATTCAAAGAAAGTAAAAATACTTACGAACCATCCTGACTCTTCGTATGAGATTATTGATAGCACTAATTACAAAGTCTTTCATATAACTGATCCGGAATTATTCTGGAGCCTAACCAACTACCTTGTTATTCAAACTGATTGATATTTAATGATAATTTTACCGACAGATTTACAGTTCCCATAAAGGCGCATCTATCAAATGCGCCTTTATATTTATATATGTACAATAACTAAAGTCAAAAGATTGTGGTTTCTTAAAGGAGAAACTCGATTATGAAATTCCCATCATTATCTTTTATTTTGAAGGTTACCATTTTTATTGTATTTTTGCACAATATAGAGACTCCTTCTCCTATACAGAAACTCAACAATTCAATAAAAAGACTATAACATATGAAAAGGGCAAATTTTAGGATAATCCTTTCCTTGATATTCATCATAACAAGTGTTACAAATATGTCAGCGCTCACCGGAAGGTGGCGCGGAGATTTATCACTCGGTCCGTCAAAAGTTCCGTTAATATTCGGCTTCAAAGTGAATGAAACAGGAACCACTGAAGCTACCTTGGATTCTCCTCAACAAAATGCCAAGAATATACCTCTTCAAGTTCTGTATTGTTCAGAAGACAGTGTCTCAGTAGAATGTAAAATGCTTGGCGCAAGTTACTCGGGTAAAATAGTGGGAAACGAAATAGTAGGCACATTTTCTCAACGTGGATTCAACCTTCCTCTCACACTTTCACAAGAGTTGCCATTATCCGAAAGAAGACCACAGACGCCGTTGCCTCCCTTCCCTTATGAGGAAAAAGATACGGTATTTGCCTCCTCTGACGGGACCATTCTCGCCGGTACGATCACTATTCCGGAAATTTCTTCAGGCACAAAACCTATCATAGTGGTGATGGTGACCGGAAGCGGACCGCAAAACCGGGATGAAGAAATATTTGAACACCGACCTTTTGCTGTAATAGCAGATTATCTTGCAAAAAATGGAATCGCATCGTTCCGGTATGATGACCGAGGGATTGCCTCATCAAAAGGTGATTTTGGGAAAGCTACAGTTGCTACGTTTAAGAACGATGCTGAAAGCGCATTGAATTTCGTAAAGACAATGTCTGAATTCGGTAAAACAGGAATACTGGGACATTCAGAAGGTGGAACTCTCGCTTCCTTGATTGCTTCAGAAGGAAAACCTGATTTTATTGTTTCGCTTGCTGGTATGGTTATTCCTGCCAAGGAGACGCTTATCGCCCAAAATCTACATTTTCTTGACCAATTGGGTATATCGGGAGATCAGAAAGAGGCTTCCTTAACACTTATTGAAAAATCTTTCGATGCTATTATTGACCAGTACAATCAAGGTATTTCAATACCTATAGATCTGGATGAAATATGCAAAGAGAATGACATAGACGTTCCTTCATTAGTTCTCGAATCAATGAAACGTAACAATGCAACTCGTTCAGGGTATTTTGACAGTCTTGTAAGTCTTGATCCAACAGAAGCACTTAAAAATATCACATGTCCGGTTTTGGCTATCAACGGTAGCATTGATACCCAAGTAGATGCCGAGAGGAACCTCGCAGCCTTCCAAAAATATGTCTCAACTGCCGAGATACATAAGATGGAAGGACTGAATCATCTCATGCAACATGCCACTACCGGAGAGGTAAAAGAATATGCAGAAATCAAGGAAACCATTTCTCCTGAAGTTCTCGGGATAATTGCAGAATTCCTTACAAAATTGAATGATTAAGGCTACCTTACAAACTCAGCAAGCTGATTTTTTATAAGTAGTAGTCTACCCTATTTCTTGTTATTTTTCTTTTGTTGGAAATCTTTATGCATGCGAATCCCTATTACAGTTCCAAGAAGAGTTCCAACTAAGGGAAGAAAAATATAAATCGGAATATTCAT
>CAZXHO010000340.1:0-2733 GCA_964640365.1 uncultured Sangeribacter sp.
GATGAAGTTTGTGCAGAAGCCATTCTTCAATATATGAGTGAGCACCTTCCCTCAGATGGATTACACCGCTTATATTTGGATCAAGGCACAGAGGATTGGGATGCAGGCTATCTTAAATATGAAAGTATTGTCCGAGAGATCGTGCGCGATAAAGGTTATACGGAAGTAAACGGAAACCTCTACCTATATGATGCAATTGGGGCGAGCCATAATGAATGGTTCTGGCAACAACGTATTGATCTTCCTCTAAAATTTCTTTTGTCAAAGTCAGCAATTGAATCAGCCGGAATGAGTAACCCATATAATGATCCTTATTCCAGCTCTAACGGATTTATATACGACCTCATCGGGAATATCTATCCCTATTCTGACCTGAACAATCTTCCGAATGGACTTTACATAATCAAAGGTAAAAAAATGATCAAAAAGATGTGAGATCATTATTTTAATGACCTCTGATGAGAAAGAATGTGAGAGGGGAGAAGATAAAAAAAGAAATGTCACCTAAGAAATAATGCAGTCCGGATTATTATTGCTACTTTTGCAATGTGATTTAAACCTGTATAAACTTTTAGTCCCCATAATGTTATGAAAAGACTTTTTCTTTTGCCGGTGATGGCTCTTGTATTTCTATGCAGCTGTGGTAGTAAGAAGGCAGCTCAGTCTGAAAATGAAGCTTCAATTGCTAATAATGACAGTACACTTATAGTGTATTATTCCCAGACAGGCGCTACTAAGTCGGTTGCGGAGGAAATACAGAAGCATTTAGGTTGCGATATAACTGCAATAGAGGCGGTGAATCCTTATGACGGTGATTATGATGCCACTATTCAACGCTGGCGTAAAGAACTTGAAGACAGTGTTAAGGTTGAAATCAAACCTTTATCTGTGAATCTTGATGATTACACCACAGTTTTCCTTGGATTTCCAATATGGGGTGGTACCTATGCGCTACCCATGGCAACTTTTATTGCTGATAACTCTCTTGATGGTAAGAAAGTTGTTACGTTCGCTACATTCGGTAGTGGGGGAATTGATACCGCCACTGCGCACATAGCCACTGAACTACCACGGGCCAACGTCATAAAAGGGTACGGGGTGAGGAATGCAAGGCTGGAGAAGGCACCTGCTGAGATCGAGAGATTTCTTATTGAGAATGGGTATGTAGTAGGTGATATTGAAAAACTGCCTGAATATTCTTCAACTTCCGAAGTCACTGAGGATGACGTTAGAGTGTTTAATGAGGCTTGCGGTGGTTATAAATACCCTCTGGGTACTCCCGTGAGTGTATCGACACGCACCACTCCACACGGAAAGGACTATAAGTTTGATGTCATTTCTCAAACTCCAGACGGCAAAGAATCCACTTCTACAATCTACGTCACTGCTCCTCAAGGAGAAGTACCTGAATTTATAGAAGTAATCAGACATTAAATAAAAAATGGAAAAATTAGTCTAATTTTTCCATTTTTTATGGGTATTAATATCAATGAATGTTTCTGTAATTCATGTTGTTAAAATAAGGGGCTTAGCTGAAAGATTCCTTTAGCTTGGTAAGAACAGGGCCAAATACACAACGCTCGTATTTGGTCTTGAAAACTTCAAAACATTTGTTGCAATGCAGGCACCTTGATTTTTCAAGTTCACCTTCATATAATTTGGTGATAAAATCGGGCTGGGTGAGGAGTGCCCTTGACATTGAGGCAAAGTCTGTCACCTCAAGAGCCTTCTCAATGGTTTCCTTTGAGAAAATCCCTCCAACTAAAGATAATGTCATTTCCGGGAATTGTTCCTTCAAATACTTGACGGCATCAAGATAATATAAGGTCTCAGTTCGAGGCTTCATTGCAAAGTCAGCACCACTGATTTCCACAAGATTTACCCCTGCATCTACCAGAGTCTTGCAATATTCCGCCAATAGAGGATAATCGTCAACCGCTGCCAAAGTATTGTGGGCATTAAGCTTGACCATGATTATGAAATCCGGTCCACATTCCTTTCTTATTCCCTCAACTATCTCTTTTGGCAATCTGATACAGTTTTCAATAGAACCACCATATTTATCGGTTCGCTTGTTGATATCTACGTTTACAATCCCCTGAAGAAGATACCAATGGGCGATATGAACCTGCACTCCATCGAATCCGGCTTTCTGTGCCCTTACAGCTGCGGCTATAAACAAATCACGTATCTCGGACATCTCTTCCGTTGAGAGGTGATTGAAATCAAATGGAGTCAGTCCTCTTGACCCTGCCATGGAAAGCTGTGCTATGGCAACCACCCCATATTCATGAAGCTTTAGAGGAATTCGGCTAAGTCCTTCAATATATCTATCATCGCCAATGCAAGTTTGCATCTCATCCGCACGATATGCAAGATCAGGACTAACACTCATATGACCCGTTATCACAGTGCCCACCTGATTCCGTCCAAGAGTATCATACATCTCAATCTCTGCATCACTCACTGTTCCATCAAGATTGCCAAGATGATCGTTTGTGGCACTACGAATAAGTCTGTTTTTGGTAGTAACACCATTGATCCTTCCTGGGGTAAACATTTTAATATCTTCCATAATTACACTTATTTATACTTAGCTTGATAAAACAAAATAAGACCAAAAAACTAAAAACCATTGGTATAAAAGTCTTTTGATCTTATTACTATTCATATCCCTAACCCAGCAAAAGTCTGCGTTCCTCTGCCACCGTTATAGGCGAGGAGTGACCTGAC
>CAZXHO010000341.1:0-2733 GCA_964640365.1 uncultured Sangeribacter sp.
CAGAAGGTCTCCAGCTAATGAAAGAAGGGGGTACTACAATCTTCTATATTCCTTCGAATCTCGGATATGGCGAACAGGGTGCGCCGGGTGCTATCCCTCCCAACTCCGATCTCATTTTTGAAGTTCAGCTTATCAGTGTAAACTGATGGATTACATGCACAAGATATCCCTAAAACCGCGACACTCCATTATTATGGCGGTCGCGGTTTTGTCTCTTATGATGGCAGGATGTAAGGGACGTAAGGCAAGTGATATGGTTCCCTCGGGTGACACTGTGGAAGTTGTAATCGGAGATCCTGTAGACATTAACGAGAATCCGGATACAATTCAAATAAACGATACAATATCATATGAAGTTTAAATCATTTCTAACACTTGCTGCATGCGGGCTCATGTTTGCAGCATGTCAAAATCAAGGTACGAAATCAGTAGCTGAAGCATCCGATTCTGCTAAAGCTGATTCCCTGATATATTATTTTGCACAGATGAGAGGTGCAGAATATGAAAGAGAGGCACAGCGCGACACCACGCTTGAGTCAGAACAGTCTAAAAAATCGTATGTAATGGGTGTTCAGGCCGGTCTTAACGCAGCTAAAGCTGGTAACGATCCCTACAATCGTGGTTTGTTCCTCGGAATGCAGATGGCACTGAATTTCCAGCAGTTTAAAGACAACTATGGTGTTCAGCTCAACAAAAAAGTCTTCGTTGAGGCTCTCACAAAAGCTCTGACTGCCGATTCTGTAATCGATCCTTCAGATATGCAGAGAGAATTTTACCGTTTGATGGGAGAATTCAATGCTCAGAAAGAGGAACGAGACAGTCAGGCTGCAATTGATAACCTCAATAAAGCGGCAGCCGAGATGAACCTCACCAAGATTACTGATGACGTCTATGGTGAAGTGACCGAGAAATCGGAGGGAGAACAAATTAAAGATGATGACAATGTTGAAGTCGCACTCTCCCTTACTAATGAAGCCGGGAAACAGATAGAGGCAAATCTTCCGACAAAGATAAAAGTCGGAGCTCGCAACATACCTGCCACCCTCACTTCTGCCCTGACATTCCTTAAGAGCGGTGAAACAGGAAAATTTGCAACAACAGCAAAAGCACTTTTCGGACAGAGATCATCACAAATGGGGCTTCAGCCTTCTGATGTCGTTGTCATGACAATAAAGCCTACTGTGGTTGTACCTGAACAAACGGAAGATACACCCAAAAAGAAATGAGCTTGTAAACGGTTACATCTTATATTGCCGAAGGGCTCCACGATTGAATACACCAATCGTGGAGCCCTTCGCTATGCTATAAACTTTAACTTATTTCTTTTCCAATGCCTAAAATCGGAATAATCTATTCTCACTCAAGCACAAAAGGTATTGACACTTGAGCAGTAGATTCTACAGGGACACCGTCTTTATCAGCTGGTGTCCAAGCCGGCATTTTCTTTACGATACGAATAGCCTCTTGCTCGAGATCAGGATCAACCATCCTGACAATCTTTATGCTGCCGATAGTACCGTCTGTATTGACCGTGAACTGCACAGTCACAACTCCTTCAACGCCCATAGACTTTGATGATTGAGGATACACGAGATTATCTGTAATAAACTTATCAAGTGCCTCCTTGCCTCCCGGGAATGTCGGGGTATCGGCTGCCATTGCGCCAAATGAAATACCTGCACATGCCAACAGGCTGATTAATATTTTTTTCATAACCATAAATATTCTTTATGTATTAGACAAAAACAAAGGGCAAAAGATTACTTACGAATTAAAAAAATCTTATCTCCCTTCCCTTATTTACTATAAAATTCAAATTTATTTGACGTTTCTTTATTTTTCTTTTAAAACATCCAACATATTTCCACATCCGTCCTCAAGCAAATCAAGAACAAGTTCGAATCCTTCAGCACCCTCATAATAGGGATCCGGGACACTGTCATAGCGTTCGAAACCTCTTACAAAGTCTATCATTTTCACCACCTTACGCTCATCTTCCAAAGTTGGTGCCATCTTACGTAAACGATCATAATTGCTATCGTCCATCGCTACAATAAGATCAAAATTATCAAAATCTGACATTTTTACCTGACGGCTCCTGTGAATGAGACTGTAACCGCGCTGAAACGCATGCACCCTCATGCGTCGGTCCGGCATATCACCCGCATGTCCTCCGTATAATCCGGCGGAATCCAGTTCAAAACGATTTTGCAATCCCTGTTCCTCCACAAGATTGAGCATTATACCTTCGGCAGCCGGAGATCTGCAGATGTTCCCAAGGCAAACAAACAAAATCCTAATCTTACCTTTTCCTTTAAGATCTTTAACTACTGAAGGTATTTCTCTTTTATTTCCCATGATATAAACAATACTGATTTTGCATCCGCATATGCATATTTATCGAGATAGATAAATCTCTAATCCCAATGCTAAACTGCTACAATTTGATTAGTTTGGAACGCGGAGATCCCCTATTCTTCACAAAATTAAGAAATAAACCCCACATCTACAAACTTTAACCCTCCCCTAACCTTTAAGCATCTCTTCTTGTTATTATTTTAACTCCACCAAGTTATTCCACCTCTCTGTTTCACAAATACTATATTTCTTACTTATGACTGAACCGATCGATTCCAATAATCATCACAAAAAAGCTTCGGTAAAACCAACCAAATCAACCAAGATTATTAAGGGAATTGCCATTTCCCTAACCGCTTTATTTGCGATTGTAAT
>CAZXHO010000342.1:0-2707 GCA_964640365.1 uncultured Sangeribacter sp.
GCGATGGCACCAAATCTTCTTTTTTTACCACTCCGTGATTCGAGGATTACTTCCCTTATATCGTTTATCGGATGGGTAGCTTTATGGTTTGTCGTTACTCTTTTAATATCAAAGCAAAATACCGTTTCCGCATCACCGTTTGTTATTTCTCTGACGTTGATATTTGCTGCGACATTATCACTTGATATTTCTACTGTAATTGGAACCTGAAACTGCTTACTGCTTTGGTTGTATATCCAATTTACAGCATAACGTATATACTCATTGAACGCATAGAGATTCTGATAGCCCGATATGGTGGTTACATCCTGAATATAATGGATGTATTCATGAAAGAAGACATCAAGGGTGTCTTCATCCATTTCGGGTATCGAGGGAATATCGGCATGAGTGTCTAATGTGAGGAGAAAGAATCCCGGCAGGTATGAGCCGGTGGTAGTATTAAGATATGTCATCGGTAATTTGTAGGAGTGCAACTAAGAGTACAGATTTCCTACAAATATAATTATTTTATTGAAGAATAAAATCGCTTCAAAAAATATCTATGCGTATGCCGGGTGGTGGAGGAGGGTGAGTTCTTCGGTGTATGCTGTGCGGGCGAATTGGTGGAGGTCCGGATGGAGTGCGAGACGCGTCAGTACTTCACGGTCGAGAAGCTTACATTGCTCCACTTCGGATAAGTGTGTTGATGACCAAGCGATTGCTGATTTGCCTTTATATTCCTCGGGTAAACGTGATGTCGAACAAGTGATTGCTGATTTGACCGGGTGTTCTTCGGGCACGGGGGTGCGTTTCGTTGATGATTGGGGATTTGAGGAAAGATAGGGGGAAGCGGCGGCGAGAAATCGGCGGTAACTCAGAAGGGTGTTCAGATCCATTTCTGAGATATCCAAATCAGAATTACTGTTAATCCATTGCTTCTTGATCGAGTCTTCCTCTTTCCCTAAACAGGGGTAAAGGTCTTCACCGAGAAGTATGGTGAGGCGACTGAAATTTTCTTCAGGACATTCATCCCGGAATGTACCTTCTCTGAGTAGCGTCTTTACCCATCTTGCAGTAACATCCACATACCAACGGAGGTATTCAGGATTAACTGCGCGTGGATTATTGCTTATGATTCCTTGCATCATCTCCACCACCTTAGAACGTATCACTGAGGTGTCTCCACTTATGAGACTCCGGAAAATCCGTTGAAGCCAATCCTTGACAATACCTATGGGAGCATCAGCTTTCCAGCAGAGGCGATATATCTGTCGGTAACAACTACATACTTCAAGAAGAGTTACGGCAAGAAATTCTGCGCTTGCCAGTTCTACTTCCCTAAGCCAATTGCGTCCTTCGCGTATGATACCGAAAGTAGTATGCCTCTCCGTTAACCGTGAACGATATCTTACCGTCAGCAGACGAGCATAAGCAACCACCTCTTCAGTATCAGCATAATTGATGGAGGAAGCAAGAGGAAGATCAGATTCAGACAGCAGATAGCGCATGATATGAATTGGAAGCTATGTTGAAAGAGTCGAGATAATACCGGTATTCTGCTCGCAACTCGTTACGGCTTTTTGAATCTTTCCCCTCGTAATTTGAAATAATATCCCATCCTCTCTTCAACATCTGTAAATCTCCGGAGGGAATAGCTTGCAAAAGATATACGAGAGCCATTGTCCAGTCGTTGGTCAGGGCATTCTGTTTACGTAGGAATTTTGCGTAACTCTTTCGGCTGCCTGCCATGTCGCCTATTATGGTCTGCGCACAGACTAAAATTGCAGATAGCTTTGCTTCAAGTTTGCTATTGTTAAGGTTCACCATCTCCATGCGTCGGCAGAACATTACCAACGGTGCGAGTTCTTTTTCAGATAGCCTACTTCCGGCATTGAATTTCCGGAGTGCGTGGAATAATTTTGGCACGAATGCATCTATCTGATCGTAAGGACGTTTCGAGTCTTTTGAAAATTCCAATACACGGATATGGTTCACCGAGATATTCCACGCCATAGCCCCATATTCGGGATTTGCGGCAATCATGATATTTCCGGATTTACTTTTAGATCTTGGCATGAACACGCCCTTCAATCCCGCAAAGTCGCCGTCGATCACCTCCACCAAATCACCCTCTTCAAGTTCAATATCTTTTATATTATAGAAAGGTAGACTGTTTTCATATCCACGGGCAATCACACGAAAACAATGCATTGCCGCATCGCTTACTATGCCATATCGGTTTTCAGAACTAAGATTTAACAGAAAACTGAAGCCGTTGTCCTGTCTGCAAAGTTCTTTAATGTCGGCAAGAGTGCCATTCACAAATACGTAGTGGAATGTAAGGGGGCTTTCGTGGTGTACGAGAACACCGTTCACCATCTTGGGTTGTATGATTTTAGGAGCAAACAACCGGAGGCGGTCTTTTGTAGCGTTAAACCGGTCGACCACAGATTGTGCGGTGGCGGCTTTGGTACGGTTATGACGGATAAAGTTCAAGACAAACCAATGAGTTGTATCTTGTTCCGAGATCATGACAGATTGTAAAAGGAAGGGTAAGGGTGTTCACTACCATAGCTTGGTTATTTCTACTACATTGACATACAGCAAGTTAAATTAAGAAATAATCCAAACTTCCGAAAACTTCAAGTTTTCTATATAGCTAATTATGCACATATCTCTTCGGAAGAGATATGGGATTTCGTTGCAAAGATAATGATTTTTCTTA
>CAZXHO010000343.1:0-2690 GCA_964640365.1 uncultured Sangeribacter sp.
TGCAAAATTAACGATATAATTTATTGGTACAAAAATTGGCATCGGACCATCTGTGTAATCAACTCGCTTCATAATCTTTGAGACTGCCAGAAATATCTACCCGACCCAGATTACTATGCTAAGGGAAAGAGGAATTATATGGATTTTCAATTAGTCAACAGCTTTTTTGGCATTTACCGATTGAAGGATTCTTTAACCTTCCAATAAAGCGGGGCAATATATTTCAATCAACAGCAAGTTTAGACGTTATAAAACAATTGAAAATCTATGAAAAACTGTCCTTCTATAGTTAATTGAATACAAAATTAATCCCCATCTTTACAGACAGGGATCATGTATGATTTAGAACTAATTATCTTTTGGGAAAAGTCTCTGAGATTTGTTTTGCTACTCTCTTGATTGCTCCTTTAAGATTTGCAGAAGAGTCTAATCCTAAGCCATAGGCACCACGACAAGAAGCTACAGGTCGTCCTGTCATGTAGTCAATAAAGTTGACCGTAACAATCGTTTCTTCAGCATTCTGACTTACACCATATTTCACTAATAATAGCAAACTCTGCTCTTGGAATGTCAAGTCGTAAATTCTATGATCGCTGACTAACTGCAACCTTGAAGATTCAACAGCATCAAATAATTGAATTTCATATTCCATCAACTCTGCGGGAATATGATAAGTATCATTGTTTATAACAGACGCATACCTATACTTCGATAAATCCACATGCTCCGATACAACACTCTTAGAAGTGGTACAAGCTGTGAATAACAATGACATCAATGCGATAATGACGGTGGAGATTCTCATTTTTATTTAGATTCTCGGATATCAAACAATACAATGAGTTTCTGGGGCTCAACTGTAATATTTTCAGTAGTGCCGAAATATGTTGCTAAAACAGTCATACTTAATTTTTCACTGTCTAATGATCCAATAATATTTGGTATAGATATTTTAAGCACAGGGTCTCCGGAATTATTAGAGTTCCATGAGATTCTTGTAACTTCGCTCTCAAGAGTGGAATTGGAACTCCAAGTAGTCGCTCCGCCACCTAATGTGAGTTCAATAGTTGAAGCAGTTCCTGATTTCGGTGTCCAATAAAGTTTATCATTAGGGATCTCAACTATTCCGACTTCATTTGACTCAACATCAAACCATTGAGAAAACTCTTCTCCAGAGGTAGAAACACTTTTAACTGTAACATTTATATGAGCCGTACATTCGAGCTTAGGAGTTTGGGTAAACACAAGTCGCTGAATGTTATCCTCGATTAATATTTGAGCATCACGGCAATTCTTTTGAATAAGATTCCCTATGATGGAAAAATTCACCCGACCCTGCATATTTGAAAGGGGCACTTTAAATTCCAATGTTTCCCCAGAGAAAGGTTTGTCCATTATGGAGTATCCATTTTCATATAGGCTAATGCTTCGAAGAACAACACCTTTGGGAGCATTCATGGTGACATTCGATATACGAATTGTTATCTCTTTAGTTGGATTAAGCCAGGTTGTAGAAGGTTGAACATCCACAGATGACGTAATTTTTACTTCGCTCGTATCGATAGGAGTAAGTTCAGGGTTATCATGGTCTACACATGATGTAACCATGCAGAACATGGCAAGTAATATAAAATGTGTTAGCTTGTTCATAGTGTGTAATTTTGATTTAGAAATTATAACCTAAGCTGAACGTGACACGATTTTCATGGAATTTCTCATCAGAGTCACTTAGCATATTTAACATACCGATACCACCATTTACACCAAAGTAAAAATGTTGGTAAGAGATTCCTGCACCAATCCCCCATAACAGGTTCACCCGTTTCATGCCACCGTATTCGCCATACACACTTTCTGACATTTCGATATTATGTCCTTTGATATATTCTTTGGCAGAAAAACCAATCTCTAATTCAGGCCCAGTGAATACCGATACCTTAATGTAGTTAGTAAAGTCGAAATGATAACCTGCAACTACAGGTATGCGCATACCGAATTTTCTTAAGGATGCACTATTATAGATTATATCATCTTCGATAGCATCTACAAAATCATCCTTAAATGAATAGGTATTGTAGTAGAACTTAAGACCGGGTTCAATATAGAAGTTAGCAACAACCGGAATATTATAAATTCCTCCGAGTTCCACACCACCTCCATTTTTGAATACACTTAACCCTATATTATCTACAGATACATTACCGGGGCATGTGACTTCTCCACCGACACGGATACCAAAGTAACCTTTGTTATCAGGATTATCTACGATTGTGTTTTGCGCCATGACGGATAAACAGGCTAACACATTAAGTACAATTGAGATAAGAATCTTTTTCATAATAGATCTCTTTCTTTCAAATCTAAGGTATTTAAGTTTATATAATACAGCAACATAAGCAACTACACCATATCTTAACTTGAGTTCCCGGAAAAGCCATGTTATCGGCTGAGAGTGATAGCAGTACATGCTAAGCGAAGAAAGCAATCATTTTATACAGTTAAATCCAGATGCAAAAATATCAGGTTTTTCAAGTTCAAGCTATGGATAAGGCTACTAAGTTAACAAAATAGTTTAGATCGAATAATCGTTCCGGATGCAAAGTTAGTCAAAAAGTTGAAACATCCACATTTCTATTTAGAAAAGTTATCATAGACAGAAAAAGGGAGGTCAATTTATATTTCGCAGTAAT
>CAZXHO010000344.1:0-2683 GCA_964640365.1 uncultured Sangeribacter sp.
ATCCAAGGTACAAATGCCCGCAAAGGTAAATTTGACGGTAGAGTTTTCTTCACATTGAGTCCGGAGCAGTCGGCTGTATTTGTATACGAGAATGGCAACCGCACAAAAATCGACTACAAGATCGTTCTTGAAAAGCCTTTTGAGAAAGGTGACAGCGGAGTTTATAAATCTGTTGACATGAAAGGTTTACCTGTTACTCTGGTTCCTGACAGTGCCGATTATATCCTAAATTTCGAGAAACCCGGTGTGAAAGTTGCAATAGGTGTTGACAAGACCCCGCGTAGCACATGGTCAGCTCTTGAAACTCTTGAGCGTATGAATGAGCAGATTCAGAAAAGCAAGCAGTAAAAATTCTGCATGCTACAAATATACGAAAAGGAGGTTGAAAGACCTCCTTTTTGCATGCATAATTGTTTTTAACAGAAGATTTGGAGGTCATTGCATTAATCAAAATGCACGGAGATTTTGTTTTGTAAATAAACACAAATCTTGAAGCTATGACTATCTCCAACAGATTACGCCACTTTTTCCATGTGGTATCCAATGTCCGCCCCATTGTGTGGATAATTTCATATGTTTGTCTAATGCCCGTGTTCGCATTGATTTACTGGGCACTTCCCGACGGTCAGTTTAGAATCCCGGATGGAGCCGGAACTGATTTTGGTTCCTGGATTTATTACAGCATTGTTACAATTACCACTCTCGGATTCGGTGATTACACACCGGCACATGGATGGGCTCAGGCAGTCACGGCTGTTGAGGTGATGTGTGGATTGATTATACTGGGTTTATTTTTAAATGCGGTAGGCTCCATGAAATCAGAAATTGATGTGGAATCAGAGATCGAGAAGCAAAAGAAGGTTCACTTCGCAATGGAGAAAGAAAAACTTATGAAGAGTTTTCCGGCTGTGCTTCACAATATTAATAAGTTTCTCGCATATTGTTATGCGGTAACTACTCCGATTTCAAAGAGAAATGATTCTGATGCCGAATATAATCCTGATTTCAAATTTAACGATATGCAGGATCTGTTTAAGCCGTCAGGTCTTCCTTTTGACCAAACACGCATGCCTGCTGTAGAGCGACTAATGAAATGTGCCTCTCAGACAAGCCTAAGTCTTGATTCTCTTGAAACAAGAGTAGATCTAACCCTATGGCCGGATCTGTTGGAAGATTGTTTCACATTCGTGGCAAACTGGCAGATGTTCTCATCTTTCGATGTACTTAGTGATAAGGCTACATCGTTATTAGGAAAAGGTGATACAGCCGATGAGAAAGAAGCTGAAAATAAAATTTCGACTCAGATTGCAGAATATAAGGGTGACATGGAGAAAACTCCTTCAGGACTCCGCGAAATAGATGAGCTTTATCATTTTATAAAAGAAAATGCAGCCATCGCCAGAAAACTTGAAGCAGCAGTAACTGAGATAGCCAACTCCTGATTCGTTAAGAAAAAGGAAAAAGTTAAGTAAGAGGAAAAAGTTTTTTCAAAAAAGCAATTTGCCGAAGCCCGGGTAGTTCCCTGAGTAAAATAAATAAGTGAATACGCGATCAACACAACTTTACTCTTACTATACTCGCCATGCGGTCTCTTTCTTCGGACAGCCAATTATTTCGTCTGGATAAGCTAAATGGCTACGTATACCTATTGAAGTGAGAACAAGCAGGTTGAAGTGGGAACAAGCAGGGAGTTTCCTGATTGGGAATCTGTTGATTGTATTTATTTCTATTGGCTATAATTTTGTAGATGATTTGTATGGTTTCCAACATATCTTTTACATATAGGATGAGAATTATTGTCCGTATTTTATTCTTGACAATTCTTATTGCATCTTGCTCACATCATACAGACTTGAACTCAATTCTTGATTCGGCAAGCGAGAAATTAGAAAATAAGGATTTTGATGCTGCCCACTCTGATTTGATGGAAGCGGAGTCGTTGATTACAGATAATACCCCAATTCAGGAAAAGGAATGTCTGGAAAGACTGAAAGGAATAAATTTTCTCGAATTGAGAGTGATGGATAAAGCAAAGGTTTCACTTAAGAATGACTTAGATTATTCCAAACAGATGAATGATATATCCTGCATCATTCAGAATTCATTTAATCTTGGCTTATGCAATGATTCTGTTGCTGAAGTGATAGAGATATATGAGAACGTAGTGAAACTGGCAGAAGATAGCGAACAGTCTTTGTTGCCTGATGCTCTTGAAAAATTGGCCCAAGGATATATCTTCAACAAAGATTATGAGAATGCACAGCACTCGCTTGACAAGGCATATAAACTGGCAGGGAATAATAGCGTTTATTCTCAGCAGATTGCGTTCACGCAATGTGAGTTGTGGTTAGCTGAAGGTAATTTTAAAACTGCATTGGCGGGATTCAGATCTATTCCGGCTGATTCCTGCTCAATGGTAGGAAAACTAAGTCGATCTGTACATATTTATGATATTCTCTATGAACTGGGAGATTATAAGGGTGCTTTGGCTTATAAAGATTCGATACAGCAATTTAATGATTCAATAAAAAATATTAACGGATCTAACCGGGTTCTAAGGGTGGAAGAAGACTATAAACGAAAAGTAGAGAATGAGCGAACAAGATTCAACGTTCTTCTTTACTCTGTATTGGGGGCGATGGTTATCATTGCTTTGGTGCTATTTTTGGTATTGAAAAATCTG
>CAZXHO010000345.1:0-2656 GCA_964640365.1 uncultured Sangeribacter sp.
ACTTTTACGGCTTACACTTCCGACAAGGAGCAATTGCTCAACTAATCAAGAATCAAATACTGAAACATGAAGATAACTCTCGATTTGGGTGGGACAAACATACGAGCATCTCGCGTTGAAAATGGGGTATGCTTCGATAAATTATCCGTAAAATGTCTTGCTGACAAACAGGAAGATGTTGTAATTAACCAGATATCATATTTAATTTCAAAATTAATGACTCCTCGGGTGGATGGAGTTGGGATTGGAGTGCCTTCTGTAGTTGACCCTATAAATGGCATCGTATACAATGCTGCCAATATTCCATCGTGGCGAGAAGTACACCTTAAGGAGAAACTTGAAGAACGTTTTAATGTTGAGGTTAAAATTAACAACGACTGCAATTGCTTTGTTTTGGGAGAACAAAAATATGGCTCAGCAAAAGGTTATGAAAATGTTATTGGAATAACATTAGGAACCGGAGTTGGCGCCGGTATTGTAATTAAGGGAAAACTATATTCCGGTATGCTTTGCGGTGCAGGTGAGATTGGTTCTCTACCCTACCTTGATTCTGATTATGAAAATTACTGTAGCAGCCAATGGTTTAAGAAACATCATACCGAGGGTGCAATCGTGGCGCGTGAAGCACAGGAAGGAAATCCAATGGCTTTAAAATTATGGACTGAATTCGGGTATAACCTTGGGCAATTGATAAAAGTGATTTTATGGACCTACGCACCGCAGGCAATAGTTATCGGAGGTGGTCTCGCAGCAGCTTTTGAACTGTTTAGAGCATCAATGTTAGAGGCTGTAGATAATTTTCCTTATCCGCCAATAGCAAAAAATTGTAAGATAATGACTGCTTCGCTTCAGGATCCCGCCCTGCTTGGTGCCTCACTTCTTTTCGAATAACTTTATTGAAATCAAATAATAATGCATATAAGCATGATTAGAAAAGGCTTATACTTGACTCTGTTGGTCTCATGTATTATTCTTAACGGGTGTATCACGGGCACAGAAAGTCCTTATTCACTTGCTGATCCCATGACAGGCACCGGCTTCCACGGACATACATATCCCGGTGCAACCACTCCTTATGGAATGGTTCAGCTTAGCCCGGACACTCGATTTGGAGACTGGGATGCATGTTCCGGTTACCATTATTCAGACTCAACTTTAGATGGTTTTTCTCATACACATCTAAGTGGTACGGGATGTGCGGATTTAGGTGATATATTTGTCCGGCCAACAGCCTCGGCAGTGGATATAGAGGCAACAAAATTGTATGAACCCTCAAAATTTTCACATGACAACGAATTAGCTCGTCCGGGATACTATTATGTTAAACTCGAGGATGAAAACATAGACGCAGAACTAACTGCCACAACTCATGCAGGAATTCACAGGTATAAGTTTCCTAAAGAAGGACAGGCAAACATTATTTTAGATCTCGATCATCTGATCACTGAGGAAAATATCAAGAAAGCTGAAATTACCACTATCTCAGACTTTGCAATAGAGGGTATGCGCCTCACTGACGGATGGGTGCCGGATCAACATGTTTATTTCTATGCGGAATTTTCAAGACCATTTGAATCTTCGCAGCTGATTCACGATGGCCATGTTGCAATACTCCGGTTTGAAAATAACGGAGAGCCGGTAGAAATGGCTGTTGGATTGTCAAACGTCAGCACTGAAAATGCCAAAGAGAATCTTAAAAAAGAAGTACCTTCCATTAACTTCGACGAGGTGGAAAAACAAGCCACCGACAAATGGGCGGAAGCGTTAGACGTAATTAAAATCGACGGAGGCACTTTGCAGGATCGCAAAAATTTCTACAGTGCACTGTATCATTCTATGGTGAGTCCAAATATAATGAATGATGTCAATGGTCAATACAGAAGAAATGACGGATCGGTGGCTTCTCCGGAACCCGGTAACAATTATTATTCCACTCTTTCATTATGGGATACCTACCGGACTTGGCATCCCCTAATGACTATTCTTAATCCGCGTCTCGTATGTGATATAGTAAATTCTATGCTCGACATGTATGACGCAACGGGCACTCTTCCTGTTTGGCCGCTTGCTTCGGGAGAAACAGAATGCATGATAGGTTATCACTCCGTGTCCGTGATATGTGATGCTTATATGAAAGGGTTGAACTGTTTTGATGCGGAGAAAGCCCTGACTGCTATGGTGGAATCGTCTAAAACTAATAGAAAAGGTGCTGACGTTTACTCACAGATCGGCTATATTCCTTCCGACAGTCATAGGGAATCGGTGTCTTGCGCCCTTGAATATGGTTATGACGACTGGTGCATTGCCAGAATGGCAGAAGCCTTGGGAAATGATTCCGTTGCCCGGCTTTATTATAGCAGAGCTGAGAATTACATAAAACTTTTTGATGGGGCAACCAAATTTTTCAGAGGACATAGATCAGATGGGAATATGGATTTTCCTTTCGATCCTTATGCTGTAAACCGTGACCTTACTGAGGCTACTTCATGGCAATATAGATTTGCACCTGTTCATGACATAAATGGACTGATCAATTTATATGGAGGAGAGGATAGTTTTAAGGCAGCTCTGGACACCTTATTTTCAACTTCCTCTCATATAAACGGGGATTTAAGCGATATCTCCGGCATGATGGGACAATATGCTCAGGGAAATG
>CAZXHO010000346.1:0-2630 GCA_964640365.1 uncultured Sangeribacter sp.
GAAATGTAATGGTTTTATTTGTCATTTCCTTTTTCTCCTCATCCAGATAAACTTTTCTATATGCTAAACGCGATTTATCTTTGGCTAAGATTTCAATTTCTACTGAAGCTCTGGATGATTCATGATCAGGGCTATAAGTGTAATTAAATGAAAATGATGTAGGACGAGCCTCAAAAGGGATCCCATAAGTTCGGTTCTCAGTTCCATCATAACTATAATTTCCTAAGAATAACTCCCCTGAGCATTTCTCCAAATCTTTGTCATCAGGAGAATTTTCACAATAATAAGTGGTATTAAAAAAGTCACCGGTTTTTCCCGGAACTTTACCGGAATGACTATACCCTACAGTTCTGACTACTACATAATTATTTTCTTTATAAGTAGAAGCGACAGTAAACCATGAATTTTTTGGATTAGCATCCTTATAAAATGTCTTCTGATTTACAGAAGCCCATCCTCCTGTAGGTTCAGAATATTTAAAAGGACATTTAATAGTATAATCAAAAGCTCCTGCTTTAAATTGTCCCCCCACTTGAATAGTTTCATCTATTGTAATAGCTGTTTGTGAGAAATCGCCATTTGGTACAGGGCTGGCTGCTGACGTTGTAATATTCTCATGTGTAGTACCGAATCTAAAACCATTGCTATTCTCATCGGAATATAGGGTTGTCTGAATAGTATAAGATGTTTCAGGTTTCAGGTTATACACAATCAACTGATCCGTAGGTTCATCCCTTAGAAATTTATTGGTATCTTTATCATACAAGCGCACACCATTAACGAACACAGTCAATTTATGGAAGAACAACGTCTCTTTCTTAGGATCATCTGTATCAACTTTGATTCTGAGTTTCTTTGACATGGGATCAATTAAAACTGTATAATCCGGATATTGGAAAGGAACTGTTACATCTTTACCGGCTTTTTCATCATTGAAATACCAGCTTACTTTGAATTCATCCTTATTATTTATTTCCGGAACACTTATTCTATATATATAATCAAATGACTCATAGTCAGCTCTTGAAGACTCTTTCTTGAGTATTGATATGATATTAGAATCGGAAAATGAACCACTATTATTCTCCGTACTGAAAGAGAATGGATTATAGCCTTCTATAGTTGGATCCGGACCGTCATAGCTGATAGTAAGATCAGCATAACCTTCTCCAAATGGTGCCGGCTCAACTGCTATTGACATATTCACTGGCTGACAAGCCATAGTTACCTCTATAGGATCGCTTGCCTGAGTATACTTGTCATTTACCTGCAGGGTAAATGTGTGTGTACCGTCAGGTAGTTTCCTACATAATTCTGACAAATCAAGTTGACCGTATTCAGAAGCACTTTCAGAAAAACCAATTGCTTTGATTCCCTCTTTTTCCAATTCTTCTTTCGGAGCTTTACAAAGATCTACTTTTCCATCTGTAAGAAAAGAAGGCTGGTATGTCTTGGATATAATTGTCAAAAAGGCTTCTTTAATTCCTCCTTTGGCAACTACATTAAATTTTATATCACCCTCATATGGTGTACCCGACTGATTAACATAATGATCTTCATGCTCAAATCCTTCCGGGGTTATCACTGGTACAGGAGTTAATTCCAGATCTTCGGATAAATCAACTAATATCGGCTCTTCATTCAGACTCTCATCGAATTCGATGGCAAGCTGACTGTGACCAACCTCTCCGTTATAGATTGTATAACGTAGCAAGTACTTATGCTGAGGAAGCATCTCAAATCCACCCGGATTGAGTTTAACTCTCTTGCCGTTCTGTAATTCTGCATCTATTGTTATCGATACGTTCCCAGAAACAACATAGCTTGTTCCTTCAGCTCCACCAAGATTAATAGCTTCGTTTCCGTCAGTCTGAACTATGGTTGACCAATCTTTGAAATAATTTTTGAATGCATCAGTATATTCAATAACAACTATCGAATTAGCCAAAGCACCCTGCAGACTTACTTCAGTAGTTTTTGCTTCCTGAACGACTACATCCGTTGTTTTTCCATAGTAATATGCATGTTCGTAACCTTTTTCTCCATCTTTTACAAAACCTTGTGAGCCAGGATTACCATACCATGCTTCAATTTCGTAATTTCCAACCGGGAAACTCTCATTCTTTCCAAATTCTTCTGCATTTGAGAAAGTCTGGGAATATGAACCGTCAAGTTTAGAGATTCTAATTTTAAATTCTTCTACGGGTGGAGGTATGACTTCACCTGATACGGCACGCACAGCCGGAACGGCTGCTGTTACATCGTTATGGGCTGCCAGGTTCAGATTTATGATTCCCTCCCCTTTTGTTCCGGACTGCCAAGGTGATTCGTTGACACAGGAAGATAAAAGGAATCCTGCTCCCAGCGAACATACCATAAGTCCATATGAAAACCTATTCATGAAGTATAAATTGTTTAAATAAATTCAGTTATATGATGATAAGTAAGATGTATAACAGAAAAATAGCTTGGGTTATATCCGTAACACATTTTATTGGGATCTATAAGCATGGAATAAATCCAAGTTATAGATATTAGACTAAGATTAATTCACAAAATTACAAAATAACCAATAAAAAAATAAGTTTTAGGTAAATTCTAATCACAATTGTTCCAAATAGTCCAAAAGT
>CAZXHO010000347.1:0-2623 GCA_964640365.1 uncultured Sangeribacter sp.
GTACGGTTGACGAAATGATTTGTCCTATCAGAGAAGCGGGTGTAATCGGAAAAGGCATAGGTTCTTTCCAGATCATTTATTCCTTTCATATCCTGCCAACTAACGTCAGCCGACATTTCGACTTTGCGTGTTGTATGGCTTATGTTCCCTCCAATTAGATAACTTAAGTCTTCACGAGCTGTACCGTTGCCCCAAACATTACCTCTTGTTCCATGGGATTCGTTTCTGGTTGTAATGCTAATGTAAGCCACGTTGGTAGAAGCTGCAAATTTAGCCGGAGGATTGGTAAGAAGCTCAACTTTCTCAATTCCTTGTGACTGTAGATTCTTCAGACGTAACGCAATCGCATCCTCTGGCATTTCAAGAAGATGTCCATCAATAATATATTTCACTGATGATTTACCTGCCACACTGACCTGATCATTTGTTACAGAGACACGAGGTATACGGTCAAGCAACTGCACGCCATTAAGTCCTAAGGCATATGGATCATTCTTCGTTAGATAGACAATACGGTCAGGTTCCTGTTTGATAACCGGCCGGTTCGCAACAACTACTATCTCGTTAAGTTCAAATTCTTTTTCCCAATCTAAAGGTATAGAATCATTAGATGTCTGGGCGCATATGCACATAGGAAGTGCTGCCACTGATAACAGTAGCATATATATCTTATTCATTTGCAAAAAATTATATTTAAGAATTATTCAAAGGCTTTTTCTGTCCCTTTTATTATGAGAGTTGCTGAACTGCCTGAAGGTGCTTCTTGAAACCCGATATTTATTGTTTCGCCGTTATTTATTATTTTTACAATCACAGATTTACCTCCTTCGCCTGTCTGTTCAGAATACCTCATCGCCCTTGACTGATCTTTTGAGAGTGTTTCGGCGATTTCTCTTACAAGAGCCAGGTTTTCATTAACTTTAAGAATACGATAATACATACCGTTATCTTTAGAGATGGATGTGCTTACTGTTTTTTCTTTATTGAATCTTCCATCAAAGAATTGCTCAACTGAAATTTGAGGTGGTGTAGCGTTTGCGGCAAAAGCCACAAAAAATATAGAAATTATAATAAGAAGTTTTTTCATCGTTCAAAGTCTTTAGTTTTTGAAAAAATTGTCAATCATTGCTTTTTCAAATTCCTCTTGTACCGACATTTCATTTAGAAAGTTATCGGCAAAGATTATATCTTCCTCAACTTGAGCTTTCGCAGCATCTTTACTCAATTGGTGTCCATCAACGTATGCTATATATTCGGCGGAGGATGGATGATTGGAAGAGGTTAGAAGAAACCCTACTGCTAAACAGACAATAATAGCTATCGATGCCGCAATACTGAAATATGAAACTTTTTTGAACCAACTTCTGCTTTTGCTACTTCTCTGAGTATCAGGATAAGGCTTATCAAAAACAGAGAGTTCTATTCCCATTAACCTACGTGTATCATCAATCAAAGGTGAATGGTAATCTACTTGAGTTAGAAAGTATCGCAGCTCATTCTCTTGTAGCACTGAAAGCTTACATTCCATGAAAAATTCGCAAAGTTGCTCCGTCTCTCGAAGCGTCAGTTTATTATCTTGCTCATTCATTTTTCAAGTCTTTTGTAGGTTTCGTTTATTTTTCGTCTCGCTCGGCTCATATTCATTCTGACAGCATCAACAGAAATATTCATTAACACAGCAATTTTATCGTACTCCATACCTTCATGAATCGCAAGAGAATAAATTTGCTTTTGAGTGTCAGTAAGCCCCATTGTAATCAATTCTTCAAATTTATCAACATCCTCATACTGCTCCTGATCGGATTCCAAATTCTCTGTATCAATTTCATCTATTTGCAATGTAATAGGTTTTCTTAATTTATCAATACAAACGTTTTTTAATACAGCAAACAGTTTATTCCGCGCCTCCGATTCCGATTCTACATTCCCGTTTCTCCAAAGTTTAAAAAACGTATCCTGTATGGCATCTTTGGCGTCCTCATCATTCCTGAGGAAGCTGAAGGCACTTCTACGTAATTTATCCTGAAGTGCCATGAATGAAGATGTGAGATTATCTGTTTTCATTGCCTTACAATATAGATACGATTGAATCAAGGAAACATAACAGGGAAAACTATTTTTGTTTCAGAAAAATTGAGTGATTTTCGCTGCTTATACCCAAGTTACGGATGTAAGAACCAAGATGGAACATGAGCCAAAGGTTTGGATGATTGTGTAGTTATCACTAATTTCGCAGTATAAAAACCGATTGACATGGAAATCTTTCAAGCAGACAGCATAGAGAAATACAACCGATATTTCGGTTTTGAAACGCGTCATCCTTTAGAGTCAGTACTCATTCTTTTCCTACGCTACTAATGAGGCACTCCACCTTTCTGCGGAAGAACGGGTTATTATACAAGATTACATGGATAAGATTCAACGTGAGTTGAATTACCTTGAATCCGGTAAAGGAGTCACACTTGGTATTCCAACCGTAAAACACTTTGCGGATAAGATTTGTCTTTTGTCCAACTACTTTGGGGATTTAGTGAAATCAGAGGCCGGGAAAACAGCTCAGGAATACATACAGCAGAAGATGATTAACCATGCGAAGAGCGCCCCACTCGACCCGGAAATATCA
>CAZXHO010000348.1:0-2612 GCA_964640365.1 uncultured Sangeribacter sp.
ATATATGTTAAAATGCAGCAATATGCTGAAGAAGCTGTTTATGAACATCTGGGGGTCACTTTGCAACCAGCTTTCTTCAAAGAAAAACAAGGACAGGTGACAGGACCTTATACTACGAATGCTGAGGAACTCAGCAGATCCGGAGTGATGAATCTGATCAAGAATGCAATGAAGCAGACCGAAAGATGGAGGGTATTTAAGAAAGCAGGTATCTCGGAAGAGGAGATAGAGAAAAGCTTTCATATCCCCTATCAGATGGATATTTTCACTTATGAAAAAGAAAACGGTAAATACAGACCGAGTTCTAAAACTGTTACCATGACTCCATACGATTCATTGCTCTATATGAAATCTATACTTAGAACAGGAATGATGAGCATGGATCCGGTTACAGGTTATGTGAAGGCATATGTGGGAGGTCCCGATTTTAATTATTTCCAATATGATATGGTGTCGCGTGGCAAACGCCAGATCGGTTCTACTGCAAAACCATTCCTATATACCCTCGCCATGGAGCAGGATTACACTCCCTGTTCTCAGTTCTTGAACTCTCAACCCACATTCGGCAACTGGTCTCCCAGAAACTCGGGAAGTGCCAGAATTGGAGAAATGGTAGATCTCAGATGGGCTTTGACTAATTCTAACAACTGGATATCAGCAAGGCTTGTCAACGAACTTGGAGCTAAGAATCTTGCAAATAAGATGAGAATGTTCGGAGTGACAGGGCACATTGATGCTACCCTGCCTCTTGCACTCGGAACTGTTGACGTACCTGTTAAAGAAATGGTCTCTGCTTATACTACGTTTGCTAACAAGGGTATGAGGGTTGATCCTGTATTTGTGACAAGAATCGAAGATAACCAAGGGAATCTCATTTATACTGCCACGCCCCATAGAAGTGAAGTGACAAGTGAAAATGCTTATTATAAAATATTGTCTATACTCATGAATGTGGTGGATAGTGGAACGGCAGCAAGTCTGAGAGGAAGATATGGCATATCTGCACAAATGGGTGGTAAGACCGGTACTACGAATTCAAATTCGGATTCATGGTTTATGGGCTTTACTCCCGAACTTGTCACCGGAGTATGGGTAGGAGGTGAAGAACGCTACATTCACTTTAATACTATGGCTCTCGGACAGGGTGCCCGTGCCGCTCTTCCAATCTACGGATACTATATGCAGAAGGTATACGCCGATAAGAAACTCCCCTATTCTCAAGAGGCTCGCTTTGAGTTTCCGTCTGACTTTAACCCTTGCAAAGGTGAGATTTTCGAAGTTGAAGACACCTCTGTCGTAGAAGAAGTATCGGAAGGAATCTTCGACTGATAACAATTGATAATAACCAAAAGAAAAAAAGGTCTTTTGACCATACTTATTCTATGATTTTACCCATATACCTATACGGACAGTCTGTATTGAGGCAGGAAACGGAAGACATCGAACAGGATTATCCTGATCTGTCCAAACTCATAGATGATATGTTTGAAACAATGTATCATTCGGAAGGAGTTGGTCTTGCCGCCCCACAGATAGGACTGCCCATAAGTCTAATCGTAATTGACGGGAATGTCCTTGCAGATAATTTTCCGGAGTGTAAAGGACTGAAATTAACACTTATCAATCCTGTTCTTGATATTATTGAGGATGAGGCACCCGTGACAAGAGAAGAAGGATGCCTTTCGTTGCCGGGCCTTTCCGAACCTGTTAAGAGATATGAACATGTCAGGCTAAATTGGCTTGATGAAGATTTCGTTGAGCATGAAAAGGAATTCACAGGTTTTGCAGCGAGAATAATACAACACGAATACGATCATCTGCTCGGGAAAGTCTATACCGATAAAATCTCCCCTATCAGGAAACAGATGATAAAGACTAAATTAAATAATATTACCAAAGGTAAAGTCAAGTGCGATTACAAGACTAAAGTACAGAGTAAATGACTTAACCTTCAAAAAGAAACACAATGGCTGACGATAAAAAAATTATATTTTCGATGGTCGGGGTAAGTAAAATTATCCCTCCACAGCGACAGATATTAAAAAACATCTATCTATCCTTTTTCTATGGAGCCAAAATCGGTATTATCGGTCTTAACGGCTCAGGTAAATCAACATTGATGAAAATAATTGCCGGGATAGATAAGAATTACCAAGGAAACGTGGTGTTTTCTCCTGGTTACTCCGTTGGATACCTTGAACAGGATCCGAAACTTGACCCTGATAAGACAGTAAAAGAAATAGTTCAGGAGGGTGTTCAACCCGTACTTGATCTACTGAAGGAATATGATGAGGTAAACAATGCCTTCGCCGATCCTGAAGTTCTGGAAAACCCGGATAAGATGGATGCTTTGATTAACAGACAAGCTGAACTGCAGGATAAACTGGATGCTTGTGACGCTTGGAACATCGACAATAAACTCGAACGAGCTATGGATGCCTTGAGATGTCCACCGGATGATAAGAAAATCTCAGTTCTCTCAGGAGGTGAAAGACGTCGAGTTGCCTTGTGTCGCCTTCTTCTCCAGCAACCGGATGTATTGCTTCTCGACGAGCCCACCAACCACCTTGATGCCGAGTCAATCGACTGGCTCGAACAGCATCTGCAGCAAT
>CAZXHO010000349.1:0-2605 GCA_964640365.1 uncultured Sangeribacter sp.
TTTTATTTTATTGGTTTATAGAATTTTATAAAATTAAAAAATATGATTTAATATTCTCAAAAATAAAAAGTTTGACACCCCCTATTTCTCCATACATTTTCACAGTAGGATTGGAGAAAATCTTCTATAGAAATGATAAAATAAAACGACCTCTCCATAAGAAAAGGCCGTCCCTAAAATCATTAATAAAACATATAAAGTCTTTAAAGTTTCTTCATCAAATTCCGGATATGAAGTCCCAAATTCGTGTCGTCTTCACGGAGACCAAGTTTCTTCCGAATCTCTGTACTCAGATGATAATGACGTTTTATTTTTATATATGCACCAATCTCTTTACCTCTTAATCCAATTGCATACAGACACACATAGTTCAATTCTGATTCCGTCAAACCATGATCATCCATATATTTCATGAAAGACGGATGCGACGCCTTAAACGCAAGGCGAGTTGTATCCATAAAGCTTTTCCTATCTTCTGTGATCAGATTTATTAGTTTATCATATGGCTTTGAATGGGAATCATTATCCGAAATTTTAGCTGCCAACAATCCATTCAGTATCCCGATCCGTTCTTGTATGGCATTTAAAATCGGTTTTGACAATTCCGTTGTTGTAACCAATTCCTTAAGTCGATCTCCTTCTGATTCAAGTTGAGACACTTTTAGTCTCATATTTTCGGTGGCAAGCCTATGTCTTTCCAGTTCTAAGTTGGTATTTTGTTTTTCAAGTTCAAGTACAGAGTTTTGTTTCTGTAAATTTTCATTTTCCAGTTGAAGTCTTGACTGCTTTTGTATCGAGATAATCCGATTCTTCTTTCCTAAACTAAGTCTATAATAGATGATCCCGATAATAAGTATAAGGATTAAAATCAGACACAGCCATAACCATATTTCCTTATCTTTCTGCTTAAGAGAATAGAAATGATTACCCTTCAATTCATGCAACTCATGTGCCACTGAGGTTTTCCGATAGAATATTCTTGCATTATCCTTATCAATGGCATTAAAATATAATTTGTAAGCGGCTAAAGCCTCTTTATATTTACCGTTAGCTTCTAAAATTTCTGGCATAAGTTGAAGAAATCTGAATGACTTCCCTATTTCACTATTTGTATCTATCATTCTTATGACATCCTCGGCTTTCTCATATTGGTTTAATTTCAGATAAGCCATGGCTATATTAATCTTTGAAGCATCGGACAAGAGAGTAAAATCTGAAATAGAGTCAACCATTGCCTCAATAATTGCATTTGGCTCGAATGTGATTGAATATGTTTGCCTTACTAAATTATTTTCATCTTTAAATTCCGGAACTAATATCGAAAGAGAGTCAACCAATGTCAGAATACTGTCAGACAATTGCCGGTTATCTAACGCTATGCTTCCATCTAATGCTTTTATCAGACTCGACAGTCTGTATCCATCATTATGTAATTTATCATATAAATCTGCAGCAATCAGATTGTTGCACACATAGTCTTCCATTTGATATGAAGAATAATTTAATATGCTTTGGGCAACCAGCATGTGGGCATATGTAAGTGTATCCTTAAACTCTTCCTTAAATTCTTCCGATTGCAGAAAAGTCTGCATAGCCATATCAAAGTCTGATATATTCATATAAATTCGACCTTGATAATAAAGAGTACGTAAACGTTCATCCGCAGTTCCATTTTCAAGGTAATAGTCTATAGCCGGCTGAAGCACCTCAAATGTAGTGGTATCGATATAATTCTTATCCATTGCCATAGACATCAAAAGCGCATAACGTGCACGCATCTTCTTAGAAGTGAGTTGGGTAGCATCGATCTCAGTCAACATTACTAAAGAAGAATCCGGATGCTGTATCATAACTTTTTCTGCCTCATTAAGAATATTATCCGCATCTGAAATTCCACTGCACGATACTACTGTGCTCACCAATATGGTAAGCACAGGAAATAAGATGGATCGAAAAGAGAAACAGATACTATTTATGCGCATTATATGGAACTAACGCTTGGTTTGGGCATTAAAAGTGCAATATTAGTATAAAATTATGACATAATTTCACGACTTCGGTTTAAATAATTATTCTTTGGTTTTAGAGATGGATAATTCTTCTTCGATTTTTGGCTACTGCAAACACAAGCAGCAGGATATATTCGGAATGCTATCAGTTTATCAGATTGGATATAATGACGCGTTGATTTTGTAATTGTAATCCAATATGAGGATTCGCTTAAGGCACTCTTTACATTAGAGCATTTATCTCCTTTTGCAATAAATCAAGGAACCGGGCTGCATGTTTGCCGTCCATTTGAGTATGATGAAATTGAAACGATATAGTGAGAGTTGTAAGGAAGAACCGTTTTCTATATTTGCCCCATATTAGGAACGGGTTGTTGAAAACACCGCTGTAAATGCCAACGGCTCCGTCTATATCGTATTGAGTAAGTGAAGACGTACCTATCACCATCCTGTCAGTCAAATCATGGTTCTCACATCTTTCTGCAACTTCATGAGTAAGACAAAGATAATCTAAATTAAATTTTTCCAAGTCATCTGAATATGGGATATCACATGAGCTGATTTCTCCTTTAATGTTTGCCACTATTGTGTTGACG
>CAZXHO010000350.1:0-2599 GCA_964640365.1 uncultured Sangeribacter sp.
ATCCACAGCACATTGAAGTTCATACCAGAATTTATCATTTTCTTTTATAGAATTCCCTTCTTCCACATATTTCCTTAATTTCAAATATTCAGGCACACCCATCAGAGCAGGAGAAACTTCAGACTTTAAGGTTCCCTCCTCATACTTCCCAAGCAAACTATCTCTCAGATGAATCTTGTCGGTAGATGAAAAATCTGATGGAGGTAAATCATAACTCGTCGCGACTCCATTTAAAAAATCAGAATCACTTGAATTTGCAGACAACTTTTCATTTTGTCCATTTGTATGATTTCCCATGTTTTGAGAAATCCAGTCAAGTTTCTCAAGAGCCATACGGAGCTTGAGTTTATTCTGCTTATTTTTAAATATCAGATACAGGCATACTGTCATAATAACCAACATTAGGCTAAGGATACAAATTATCCACTTCTGAGCCATTATTTTTGAATGTTCAGCTCTATTACGCGCCTTTTCATGTAGGGAATAATTATAATACGACTGCTGCAACAGAGCAAGATCCACATTGGTTTTATTCCAGTATTCTTCCAGCTGATCCCTATATGCATTAATATATACTCGCAGACTGTCGGCGTTTATCTTATCTGCCAATAAAGGAGACAACAATATCTGATAACCCGTCTCACGATTATCGGAGGTATGAGAATGAATCAATTCTCGCGCCGCTACATAAGCCGAATCGGTCATTCCGGCACCCAGATATATTTTAGCGCCATAAGCAAGGGCAAAATTATGGAAATAAGGGATTACTATATCTTTCAGCCCGGATATTCGCACAACTGCAGAGTCTATCTTTCCCTGCTCATATTCCACTGCAGCAATATATATATCTTGGTTAGGAACAAGGTCATGAGCTATGAGCATAGCTAATTCCCTTGCGTCCCTGAAACAGGTCTCAGCAGAATCCAACTCCTTTTTATGCAAATACACGGCTCCCAGCAACTGTCTGTCATGTATCAGATTTAAAGAATCTCGACTAATTGAATCAACTTTTATTACCTCTTTAAGTATGGACACGGATTCATCATACAGTCTTAGTGTATTAAGTAACCTTGCTGTCTGACTTAAAACTGCTCCCTTAAGGTATAAAGAGGAATTATCGGAGGGCATAAGGTCAAGCGATTCCTGAAAGTATCTGAGCGCGGTTGGATAATCACCTTTATCTGCATATACCCGCCCACCATAATAAAGAGCTTCAGGATATAGACCTGTATTCTGATGACGTGAATAGTAGTCAATCACTTTAAGGATAAGACTGTCGGAAGTATGCTTTACATATAGTTTATCGCGTGTTTTTATATCAAGAAGATTGTAAAGTTGACGGTCGGAATTATTCAGTGTCCCGGGGTCGATACTATCGAGAATTTCTCTGGCAAGAAGGGGCGAAGAAGCTGCTAACGTAGCGGCATGCTCTATTGCCTGTTCCGGTTTGGAGGAACAGCCCACTGAAATCAGAACCCACAACAGAAATATTATACCATTCGCCCTCATGGCTATATATAGAGTCTATGAATGATAAAGTAGTTGATGAATATAAATCAAAAAGAGAGGAAGGCAAACACTTATCACAGTTATTTCTTTCTATGGTGTTCCCTCCCTCTCATATCAATGTAGCAATAGAAGTGCAAACAGCAATCCTAATGATAGAGTAGTTTTATCACTACCTTCAAATGCCCCGTATCAGGATCAGAGTTTTATGTCGATTACCGGTATCTTCGAGACTCTTCAATATTACTGCCGTCTACAATATTCCTCTAACCATCATGGATCAATGCACAATTTAAGCTCATTATTTTATCCATTTCGGAGCCCACTCGGTCACCTTTAACAAGGAAAGGCATGGTTCGGCGGTATGGAATTATAAAAGCATGAGATTGTCAGAGCTGGGAGACCTTGCCGAGGAAGAGGATGGCGCCCGTGCTGTTCTCGGTTATGAAGAAAAGGAATGGCTCGTCTAAATAGAAATACTTCCCTGGACCGGCGCTTGTAATATAAATTCCCGCTGCAACGGAAGAAGAAAAGGTAACACCCCCATCATCAAGATTAATTACCGATGATTGGACATATTTTGTGATTGACAACGGCAGTTCCGAAATTTCTGTAAGGTCGCTCTCGTTGGTGAAAATCTTTTCTACCCCCATGTCCTGCACCACCTCAAAGAAGTCGACATCACTTCCCAAGTTGAGTTCCGGAAGCATAAGATCAAGATAACCGGATTCTATAAAGTCTTGGGTAAGCTCTTTCCAGCTGTCAGGATTAAGGTGGTGGATAACATCTGTCAGGGTTGTATATTCCAAAGGTATGAGACCATAAAATGAAAAGGCTTCGTTCTGGAAGTCCAACCTTAAAAGATAACAGACATCATTTTCTGCCACATAACAACCCACACGATCACTCATCGAACGAACCATACTTATCGTGCCGTCGGCATTCCGAAACTTACGCTCCTTTGTGTTTGCACTGTCAAATTTATGTTTCCATTTTCCTGCAAAATAAAGGGTGTTGATGACTCCGAAGTAATCCTCGTCAAGGTTGTTCTTCTGTGCAAAATTTTTGATCAGGCCCCCTGTCTTCTTGTCAA
>CAZXHO010000351.1:0-2587 GCA_964640365.1 uncultured Sangeribacter sp.
GGCAGACCCTTTTTCCTCCTCATTCGGGTAAGAATCATCTCTTCCGCCAGTTCTTCATCCCTCAATTTTTTCTCATTATAAAAAATTTTTTTATTAACCATATTCCCTGTAAAACGGGTTATATAACCTTTCAGATCTTTTGGATTAGCCCTTCTTATTCTATTTCCATCATAGGAATGAGCCGAGGGGCCAATACCAATATACGGATTACCGAGCCAATACCGGGAGTTATGTTTAGATTCATATCCGGGTTTACAATAATTTGAAATTTCATATTGGAAATATCCTTTTGAAATAAGTTCGGAAGACAAGTAAGACCACATCGCGGAGCAAACTTCATCAGATGGAAAATTCATTCTTTTTTTCTCTTTAAAGACACTTATCGGTGTCCCCTCTTCAAACATTAAGGAATAAGCTGAAAAATGGTCAGGACACAAATCAAGTGCAGTTTTAACATTGTATTTCCAATTATTAAATGTCTGACCCGGCAATCCAAACATGAGATCAATGCTTACATTGTCAAAATATTTTCTTAACATATTAAATGCCACTATTGCTTCTGTAGCATCGTGGCGACGCCCGATAGACTTTAATTCTGTATCGATAAATGACTGGATACCCATACTAACCCGGTTTACACCACATTCTTTCCAATTTATACAACTCTCTTGATTAACATCCTCCGGATTTACTTCAAGTGTAAATTCCGTAAATTCCTCATTAGACTCTATATTTTCGTGAATTCCTTTAATAAGTTTTTTAAATTGAAGATAAGGTATCAATGAAGGCGTACCTCCACCAATATATAAAGTATCAGGAGACGTTTCAAATTCGTATTTGCGCTCTTTCAATTCCTGTAAAAGAGCCATAATCAGTTTTTCCCAGTCGGCAGAAGAGGCACCACCGCTAAAAAAATCGCAATATATGCATTTAGATTTGCAATAAGGGATATGAATATAAAGACCTGATTCTTTCATATTGAATTATTGAAAGTTACATATTAAAGAAGCAACCGGTGTGGATATACAGAATACGCGAATATAATAAAAATTAATGGAAATGTGTTTTTTAACATATAAATTTGATGTCACAGTTAATGAAAAAATTAGTAAATTGCGTCCGCAATCAGAATGACATCTGATTTCTTTAATATGAAACAACCTAAAAATCTTATATGAAATGAAGATTTATAAAACCAACGAAATCAAAAATATTGCCCTCATTGGATCGAAGGGCTCGGGTAAAACCACACTTGCAGAGTCAATGCTCTATGAGTGTGGAGTAATAAAACGTCGTGGCAATATCGAAAGCGGAAATACTGTTTCTGACTATTTCCCGGTAGAAAAAGATTATGGATATTCAGTATTTTCAACAGTTTTCAATGCCGAATTCAACGGTAAAAAACTCAATGTTATAGACTGTCCGGGAGCAGATGATTTCGTTGGCAATTCATATACAGCACTTGGTGTTTGCGATACAGGTGTTATCGTAGTAGACTCAGAATATGGTGTAGAGGTAGGTACACAGAATATATTCAGAACAACTGCAAAGCTTAAAAAACCTGTCGTATTTGCTCTTAACCAAATAGATGGTGAGAAAGCAGACTATGAAAATGTAATGGAGCAACTGCATGAGCACTTTGGAGCGAAAGTAGTAGCTGTTCAGTATCCTCTTGAAAGTGGTCCGAATTTCCATTCAATGATCGACGTGCTCCTGATGAAAAAATATGAATGGGGTCCTGACGGAGGTGTTCCCAAAGTCACAGACATACCTGAGGATCAACTCGAAAAGGCAAATGAACTCCATAATGCACTTGTTGAAGCTGCTGCAGAAAATGATGAATCCCTGATGGATAAATATTTTGAACAGGGTCATCTCTCAGAAGATGAAATGCGTGAAGGAATTCGCAAGGGTCTTATTGACCGTAGCATCTATCCGGTGTTCATCGTAAGTGCTCTCAAGGATATGGGTGTAAGAAGAATGATGGAATTCCTTGGCAATGTTTGTCCTTTCGTTTCTGATATGCCGGCTCCTCATACCATCACAGGTGAAGAAGTTGCTCCAAATTCCGACGGACCTCTTTCTGTATTCTTCTTTAAAACATCCGTAGAACCACATATTGGTGAAGTTTCTTACTTTAAGGTGATGAGCGGCACGCTTAAAGCCGGTGATGACCTTGATAATGTGTCACGTGGAGGAAAAGAGCGTCTTGCTCAGATTTTCACAGTTTGTGGTCAGCTCAGAACTCCTATTGAAAAACTCGAGGCCGGAGATATCGGTGCAGCTGTTAAGTTGAAAGATGTCAGAACCGGTAATACTCTCGACGCTAAAGGTTGCGATTATCAGTTTGATTTCATCAAATATCCGGCTCCAAAATATATCCGTGCAATCCGTCCGCTCACTGAAAGTGACGCTGAAAAACTTATGGGTATTCTCACCCGTATGCACGAAGAAGATCCTACTTGGTTAGTAGAACAGAGTAAAGAACTCAAGCAGACACTTGTAAAAGGTCAAGGTGAATTCCACCTTCGCACACTCAAATGGAGAATTGAGAACAACGAAAAACTTCCTATGGAGTTCCTTGAAC
>CAZXHO010000352.1:0-2583 GCA_964640365.1 uncultured Sangeribacter sp.
AGTTGGTGAAATTATTACTCTTAGAATTTTTATGAAAAAAATCCGTGCCGCCGTAGTTGGATATGGCAACATTGGCAAGTTTACACTTGAGGCCCTTGAGGCAGCTCCCGATTTTGAAATTGCAGGTGTGGTTCGTAGAGATGCCTCTGCAAGAGAAGATATTAAACCTGAGATTCCGGTAGTTTCCGATATAGATGAACTACAGAATGTGGATGTCGCCATTCTTGCTACTCCCACAAGAAAAGTTGAAGAGATGGCAAAAAAGATTCTTGCAAAAGGAATCAATACTGTCGACAGCTTTGATATTCATGGAAAAATAGCCGCACTTAGAAAATCACTCGGTGACACTGCACGCGAACACGGCGTTGTCAGCGTTATTTCTGCCGGCTGGGATCCGGGAAGTGATTCTGTTGTGAGAACTTTACTTGAAGCTATCGCTCCAAAGGGAATTACTTATACTAATTTCGGGCCCGGTATGAGCATGGGTCACACTGTAGCGGTTAAAGCGGTGGAAGGTGTCAAAGCTGCTCTTTCCATGACAATCCCAGTAGGCACCGGTTTACACAGAAGAATCGTTTATATTGAGCTTTTGCCGGGATATGAGTTTGACAAAGTTGCACAAGCCATCAAAACCGATCCATATTTTGCATCCGATGAAACACATGTAATGCAGGTTGAGAGTGTGGATGCACTGAAAGATATGGGACATGGAGTTAATCTTGTTCGTAAAGGCGTTAGCGGAAAGACCCAGAATCAGCTTTTCGAATTCGATATGAAGATTAATAATCCGGCTCTAACAGGTCAGGTGCTTGTATGTGTTGCAAGAGCCTCCATGCGTCTGCAGCCGGGTTGTTACACGATGATTGAAATTCCTGTTGTGGATCTGCTTCCGGGCGATCGCGATGAATGGATTAAGCTTGTTTGATGGTAATTTAAAGTGAATCAAATATTCGATATTATAAAATCTATTGTTGATGATGTTAACTCCCTTGAGGTTAACATGGTCAGCAGTATGTTCCGCCTTATTTTGAGTATGGTGCTCGGAATGGTGGTCGGAGCTGAGCGAAAGAGAAAAGGGCAAGTGGCAGGTATCAGGACATTTGCACTCATCTCAATGGGCGCTTGTCTTGCAATGTTGCTATCCATTTATGTTCCACAAGTTTATCTTGGGCTTAAGAATGGCGATCCCGGTAGAATTGCCGCACAGGTTATAACCGGTATTGGTTTCATAGGTGGTGGTGCAATGATCCATATGAAAGGGTCTGTGAAGGGTTTGACCACGGCAGCAGGAATATGGATGACAGCCATCATCGGCATGGCAGTGGGTATTGGAATGTACCTTTGTTCTATAGGCGCCACTTTGCTTATCCTTATTACCCTTGTTTCTTTTGAGCATTATGAAAAAAGACGCAAGTTGGGTCAGGAAACTAAAGTCATAAGCTTGACGGTTGATGGAATTCTTGACAGTGTTGATAAATACCGAATCGTGTTCAAAGAGGATGACGTACACCTTTCTACGTTTTTCATAGAATATGATTATGAAAAAAATATAACTGAATTGAATTTCGTTGTTCTTGTTCACGCCTATACTAATCTCATGCCTCTTTTAATGACCATCAGCAAGGTGAACCCAACAAAGAAATTAACTCTTTCAAGTCAATTGGATATTTGATTCTTAATCCGATAGATTATCGGTAATAAGCATAACAATGAAAAAAAAGAGGGCAATTAAATTGTGCCCTCTTTTTTGCAGTGTTATACAAGCTTGCGATAACGGATTCTATGTGGAGTGTCGTTACCGTCTCGTTTTTTCTTAAATTCTTCGTAGTCGGAATAAGAACCTTCATAGAAGGTAACTTTACTGTCTCCTTCAAATGCGAGTATGTGAGTGGCAATTCGGTCGAGGAACCATCTGTCATGGCTTACCACTACAGCACATCCTGCGAAGTTTTCAAGACCCTCTTCAAGGGCGCGAAGAGTGTTCACATCGATGTCATTAGTAGGCTCGTCAAGCAGCAGCACGTTTCCCTCTTCCTTAAGAGCCATGGCAAGATGAAGCCTATTACGCTCACCGCCTGAAAGTACTCCAATCTTCTTTTCCTGATCAGCACCTGTGAAATTGAATTTAGACAGATATGCACGTGCGTTCATGTCGCGTCCTCCCATTCTGAACGATTCCACTCCCTGTGAAATAACTTCATAAACTGTTTTATCGGGAGAAAGATCCTTATGGTTCTGGTCGACATAAGCGATTTTTACCGTTTCACCTACTTCAAAATCACCTTTATCCTGCTTTTCAAGGCCCATGATAAGTTTGAAAAGAGTAGTCTTTCCGGCACCGTTGGGGCCTATCACGCCTACTATTCCATTGGGTGGCAGCATGAAGTTCAGATCTGTAAACAGAGCTTTTTCATCATATGCCTTGGCAAGGTTATGAGCTTCTATTACCTTATTGCCAAGACGTGGCCCATTTGGAATGAAAATTTCCAATTTTTCTTCACGTTCTTTCTGGTCTTCATTCAGGAGTCTGTCGTAGCTTGAAAGACGAGCCTTTCCTTTGGCCTGACGAGCTTTAGGAGCCAT
>CAZXHO010000353.1:0-2566 GCA_964640365.1 uncultured Sangeribacter sp.
ACACCAAGCATATAGCCACTTATGCCACAAGCCTTTTCAAAGAAATAAATGAGCTGCCCGAGGGTGTGCTCGTCAAGTTTGTTGAGTTCGATCTTGATATTGGGCACACCACCATCGACATGAGCAATCTTTGTACCGAGTTCAGCCATCTTGTTGACCTCGTCAATACGCTTGCCTGAAAGATAGTTGATACCGTCAAGGTTAGCTGCATCTTCAGGGATACGGCGTGTAATAGCTGGTTCCTTGACAGAAAGAACTGTCTCGAATATGGTACGTTCGCCATCCTGAATCCACTGACCCATTGAGTGCAAATCTGTGGTGAAGTCTACGGATGCCGGGAAGATACCCTTACCGTCCTTACCTTCACTTTCGCCATAAAGCTGCTTCCACCACTCAGCGAAATAATGGAGTTTGGGATTGTAGTTAACAAGAATTTCAATCTTTTTCCCACTCTGATAAAGAGCGTTACGCAAACGTGCGTAAATCTCGCAAGGATTCTCCGCACCGGGATACTTTGTAGTTTCCTCCATTTGGGCAGCGCCGGCAATAAGTTTAACGATATGGAAGCCTGCACATGCTATAGGAAGAAGTCCAACCGGAGTAAGCACGGAGAATCTGCCTCCTACGTTATCGGGAATTACGTATGTCTCATATCCTTCCTGAGTAGCAAGAGTGCGGAGGGCACCCTTCTTCTCATCAGTCACTGCCACGATAAGATCCTTCGCGGCATCTTTTCCTGCCTGCTTCTCAAGCAGTTCTTTAAGAATACGGAAAGCAATTGCCGGCTCTGTAGTAGTGCCTGATTTTGAAATTACGATAATACCGAATTTTTTACCTGTGAGCAGCTTCTCCAGTTCAGCGGTATATTCTTCACCGATATTCTGTCCTGCATAAAGCACTTTCGGATTCTTAGGCTGAGGTCCGTAGAAATCGGCAAAATTGTCTGACAGAGCAGAAATCACAGCTTTTGCACCAAGATAACTGCCGCCAATACCTACACATACCACATAGTCGCAATTTTCGCGCAGACGGGCAGCCGTTTTGTTGATACGGTCGAGAAGTTCCGGAGTAGTTGAAGACGGAAGATTAAGCCATCCAAGGAAATCTGCACCTTCGCCGCTTCCTTCATGAAGTTTTGCCATAGCATTTACTGCCTCCGGCTGATTAGCCTCATACTGCTTCTCTGCGAAATAAACAGCATCCTGAATGTTGATTTCAATAGATTTCATTGTCTTTATAATTTAAAATGTTTCGGGCTATATCATTTCTTTCCTTTAGTAGGAATATATCCCATATAGGGATAATGCCTTCACGAGGCTATTTGTTTCCATATCGGGGCGGAAATAAGAAAGTTTAAACTTTCAACACCCCGGGGGTTCAGGCAAAGGTATCGGATATCCTTGCGAAAGCACTTTTCGTAGGCTGACCTTTATAGAGAATTTGGTAAATGCAATCGAGTATCGGCATTTTTACCCTCACTGTAGCTTCATTTATTTCATGCATGCAACGCGTGCCGTAATATCCTTCAGCCACCATCTCCATTTCCATTTTTGCACTTTTAACACTGTGACCCTTTCCTATCATGGCGCCGAAATTGTGATTGCGCGAAAAACGGCTGTAAGAAGTCACGAGAAGGTCGCCGAGATAGGCTGAGCGGCAGATATCGCGGTGGAGGGGGGCGATAGCATCAATGAAAGAACGCATCTCTCTTACGGCATTGCATACAAGCATGGCTTTATAATTGTCTCCTGCCTGCATACCGCTCACCATGCCTGAAGCTATTGCATAGACATTCTTAAGAACTGCAGCATATTCTATGCCCGACACGTCTTCCGAATGTATCGTCTTAAGCCGCGGACCGGCTATTGCCCTTCCGAAAAGACGGCTCTTCTCAAGGTCATGACATCCGATGGTTAGGTAACTGAGGTGGTCGAGGGCAACTTCTTCGGCATGACACGGGCCGCCGATGACCAGAAGATTGGAATCTGAGCAGCCATATTTTCTTGCAAACCATTCCGTCACTATTAAGTTATCGCCCGGAACAAGACCCTTAACTGCCGAGACAATATTTTTATCCGACAAGTCTTGGGTGATTTTCTCCGCCTCATCTTTAAAATAGGGCGATGGCACTGCAACGACAAGTGTGTCAGCCCCTGCCACGGCTTCATTGATATCGGAATAGAAATCTATCCTTGCAGTATCAAAAGTGACACCGCTCAAATAGACCGTGTTGCGGCGGTAGCGGATAAAATCATCTATCCGCTCCTGCCGTCTCACATACCAGTTTATACGGTCGTTGTTATTGAGGAGAAGCTTGGCAAGCGCGGTTGCCCAGCTACCGGCTCCTATCACTGCTATTTTGCCAAGTCCTTCCATCACTCAGCAGCTGTTTTCTCCTGTGAATCCTTGTTTTGTTTCTTCTCAGGACGCATCTGCGGGAATAGGAGAACCTCCTGAATGGTAGACTGTCCTGTCATCAACATAGCAAGACGGTCCATACCGATTCCCATACCTGATGTGGGAGGCATGCCGTATTCGAGGGCACGGATAAAGTCACCGTCTATAA
>CAZXHO010000354.1:0-2541 GCA_964640365.1 uncultured Sangeribacter sp.
TTCTTGCTTTAGATGGTATACAAGACCCAGGGAATTTTGGTACTATCTTGAGAACTGCTGACTGGTTTGGTATTTCCTCTGTCTTAGTTTCTAATGATACTGTAGATCTATATAATCCTAAAACAATTCAAGCTACAATGGGAGCATTAAAGAGGGTAAAGGTATATACAGTAGATTTAGTTGATTTTATCAAAAATCATCCCGAAATGGAAGTTTTTGGAACTCTTCTAAAAGGGGAAAACATTTTTAAAACCAAACTAAAATCGGAGGGTATAATTATTATGGGAAATGAGGGCAACGGGATATCTGAGAATGTTGCAAAACTTATCAAATGTCCTCTTACTATTCCTCCTTACCGTGAAAATGCACATGGAGAATCCTTAAATGTGGCTATTGCTACAGCTATTACTCTCGCTGAATTTAGAAAACAATAATTACCGGGGATATGGGAAAAACAAAGAGTGTTTATTTTTGTCAAGCTTGTGGTTATGAATCTCCTAAATGGTTAGGAAAGTGTCCTGCGTGTGGGGAGTGGAATACATTTGCCGAGGAAAAAATAACTGTTTCAAAGAAATCGGATAGAAAAACCGGAAGTAATAAGATTCAGAAACCGGTAAAGCTATCAGAGATTGAACCACTTGATGAATTGAGAGTTCATTTGCCTTCAGAGGAGCTGAATAGAGTTCTGGGAGGTGGTCTGGTGGCAGGGAGTATGACTTTGCTTGGGGGAGAACCTGGCATTGGAAAATCTACATTACTGCTTCAGAATATACTTTCTATACGGAATAAAAAAATTTTATATATCTCCGGCGAGGAGAGTGCAAGCCAACTTAAAATGAGGGCTGACCGTCTTGGAAAAGTATCAGACAATACATATATTCTTTGCGAGACAGCTCTTGACAATATATTTACTCAGATAGAGAATATAGAGCCCCAATTAATTATCGTTGATTCCATTCAGACCATCGCCTCCGATCAAATAGATTCAGCAGCTGGCAGCGTAAGTCAGGTAAGGGAATGTGCTGCGGCACTTCTGAGATATGCCAAAGAGTCGGGAGTACCGATAATTTTGGTCGGACACATTAATAAGGATGGTGCAATTGCGGGACCTAAAGTGCTTGAGCATATAGTTGACACAGTCCTTCAGTTTGAGGGAGACAGACAGTATCTCTATCGAATCCTTCGTTCTATAAAAAACAGGTTTGGTTCTACATCAGAAATAGGCATCTATGAGATGGTACAGAAGGGGCTCAGAGAAGTAAAGAATCCTTCCGAGATGCTATTGTCTGAAAATAGGGAAGAAGAGATGAGTGGTATAGCGATTGGTGTAACCATAGAAGGAGTACGGCCATTTATGGTTGAAGTTCAGGCCCTCGTTTCGAGTGCCGCTTATGGCACTCCTCAACGTTCAGTGACAGGATACGATCAGCGCAGGTTAAACATGATTCTCGCAGTTTTGGAGAAAAGAGCTCGATTTAAGCTTGGGCAGAAAGACGTTTTTCTTAATATGGCAGGCGGCATAAAGATAGTGGATCCTGCTATAGATCTTGCTGTAGTTGCCTCTATCATGTCTTCTAACTTTGATATCGCAGTTTCAAGAAAAACCGCTTTTATAGGGGAGGTTGGGCTTTCAGGAGAAATTAGAACAGTCACAAGAATAGAGCAAAGAGTTGCGGAAGTTGAAAAATTAGGCTTCGATGCTGTAGTGATACCAAAAGGGAATCTAAAAGGAATAAAAGACAAGTTTAAGTTGAAAATTGTTGAGGTTGGAAAAATTGAGGAAATGCTTCGTTACCTTTTTGAGTAAAGAATTTCAAAATTGGAATATGATAAAATGATAATTTTCAATTTTAAATGAACTTAAAATGATAAGTAATGTTAATAAAGTGAAAACTAATTTAATTATCATATAATATTCCCTATGAAAACTTTAGCTCTCGGTCTTTCCCCGGACAATCAGCGCGTTTATTTCCGTTGGATTTCGGTTTGTGCACTTATATTGACTGCACTTTTCTGTCGTGCAGAAAATAAAACTGATCTGGAGGAGCCACAAACTCTTCTCCAACAAAAGCAAAAAGAGTTAATTAATTCCACTCATGTTATAGGATTCGCGGATAATAAATCTGAGAAAGATTCGATCGAGGCATTGCTAAATATGTTTTATATGGATCAATTCCGGCATTTTCAAGATCCACGTGCCCCATATTTTATGTTTATGAGCAAAGATGGAAAACTGGCAATGGGACTTGGAGGTCTGATCAGGATGAGAGGGTATTATGACTGGGACGGGTCAATTCCTGCAAATGGATTTTCTCCCTATGCAATTCCTATCCCAAAGGATCCGACATCTATGAAAAGACTTTTTGCTACTCCTGCAGGTACTTTTGAAGATTTTGCCCACTCTTTAGTATTATATGCCCCTTCTTCTGATTTTGTAGTTTCATATTTTACACCATTAAACTCAAACTCTACTCTATATCTATGTAGTGGATCTACTCCTCTAAATTCATAGTATCCATTCTCATCTGTTATTGTTGAGTT
>CAZXHO010000355.1:0-2529 GCA_964640365.1 uncultured Sangeribacter sp.
TAGCTGTTAGCGCCTCCGATATATTTATAAAGGGGAAGACCATGATAATCAGCTTCTGCTTTTGCTACAGCGAGAGAAACACCGAGAATTGCGTTAGCACCGAGGTTTGATTTTGTAGGAGTGCCGTCAAGAGCGAGCATAGCCTCATCTACTGCAATCTGATCAAGTGCATTCATGCCCTTAAGAGCCTCAGCGATAGAACCATTGACATTTGCAACTGCTTTCTGGACGCCTTTGCCGAGATAACGGCTCTTGTCACCGTCACGAAGCTCGAGAGCCTCATTTTCACCGGTGGATGCACCGGAAGGAACCGCTGCACGTCCGAATGCGCCGCTTTCAAGTGTTACGTCTACTTCTACTGTGGGATTGCCACGTGAATCAAGAATCTCACGTGCGATAATTTTTTCAATTTTCATGTCTTGAATATGATTTTTAAAATCTAAATTTTTACTTTATCAATTTTGGGTAAGTTCTGAATTCAACTTATGACATTATTTGCAAATGCTTAAATGTCATTATTGCGCGAACCATTTCTTTTACTTTGCAAATTTACAAAAAATTCTTTTTTCTGCTATACTGTTTTAAGCATTTTTTAGGTCTTTTCAGTATTTTAGCAACACTATCTGTTGAACTTGAATTATTTTTATTCTTTTTTACTTTTCAACATGGGTTCTATCTGAATTAATCACCGATCTTTTTTTCCTTTCCTCTACCGTTTTCAATTAATACCATAAATAGTGTTCCATCTATTTCTCCTCGTGAATGATACTGAAATCAAATTTTATAAATATTCTTTATCCATACAGGGATTGAAGACAATTAAGTACAGATGGAGAAAACTACTTTTTTCATAATAATTCTTATTATTTATTCTAATATTATTAATTTCGCGGCATGATGAATGGGCAACCCCACATATCGCACAAAGAATTTGCGGAACGTACAGTTTCCCTGTTACCATTTAATCCTAATGAGGAGCAATTGGCATTAATACACGCACTCGCTTCCTATGTCATCAATCGTGGTCCGAGGGATGTTTTTGTTCTTAACGGTTATGCCGGAACAGGTAAAACTTCTATAGTAGGAGCTGTGGTAAAAGCTATGCGAGAATTTCATTTGCCTTTATTTCTGTTAGCGCCAACCGGAAGGGCAGCAAAAGTTGCAGCATCAATGTCAGGATATAAAGCCTCCACCATTCATAAAAGACTATTCAGAGGCAACTCTGCTGATCCTTCCAATACCACTTATTTTCTCGCTGAGAATCGGGATTCAGAAGCAACCTTTTTTGTGGATGAGGCATCACTAGTAACAGACGGCGCAACTTTTTCTAATTCAATTCTGAGACAGTTAGTTGGACATGTATTCAGTGCTCCCGGCTGCGGAATGATTCTTGTTGGAGACCTTGCCCAGCTACCCCCTGTCGGACAATCTGACAGTCCTGCAATGAATCCTGAAAGACTGCGACAACTGGGCCTAAACCCAATAACATTTTCTCTTGATCTCCCCGTGCGCCAGTCAGCTGCCAGTGGAATTCTACATAATGCTACCGTTATCAGAAGTTTCCTTTTCGGTGGATACAATAATAATGATTTTGCCCTTTCGGTAAGTAAATTTCCGGATGTGGAAACTGTTTCATCACGCGATCTTGCTGATTATCTCGGAGCATCCTGGGGGCTTGTTGGACAAGATGAAACACTTATAGTGACGCGCTCTAACAAAAGAGCCAATAATTTCAATCGTGCCATTCGAAATCTTGTAATGTATGCTGAAGAACCTCTTCAACGTGGAGACAGAATCGTGATTGCAAAAAATGATTATTATTGGAGCAAAATAAATAAACTTAATAATTTTATTGCAAACGGAGAAACGGCAGAAATCACTTGGGTTGGCAAGACAGAAAAGGCTTATGGAAGATGGTTTACGGAAGTAGAAATGCGTCTTTCTGATGAACCGGCTCCGGTGGCCGCTAAAATCATGCTCAGAAGTCTTATTGCAGAAGGACCCACTGTGCCGCGAGAAGAAATGGAACGTTTCTACAACCGTGTCACTTCAGGTTATGAAGGTGAGCTTTCACATAAGATAAAAGGGGCTCTTGAAGATCCTTACTATAATGCTTTGCAAGCCAAATATGCATATTGCGTAACGTGCCATAAGGCTCAGGGAGGACAATGGAAACATGTTTATGTTGACCTTGGCGCCATCAACCCGGAAGCCATAGGGCCCGATTTCTTCCGATGGTTATATACTGCCGTCACTCGTGCAACAGAAAAATTATTCATAATTAATCCAGGTAATCTGGCTCAATGAATCTATAATAAGTTAATTCCATTGGAATTATACTTCATCTACATATTATTATGTTACAAGTCTTTTTTATCTTTTTCATTCCGAATAAGGACTTGGAATGTCAATCCACTACAATATTTCATCATTTCAGATTATTTTGTTAACTTTGCGCCAATTAAGCGATTTAGAAAAATCCATGCCCCTTAGGGCTATAATTAAAATTTATAAAATGAAAGCATACGT
>CAZXHO010000356.1:0-2527 GCA_964640365.1 uncultured Sangeribacter sp.
GATAGAGATTATGCACAGGATGCCCGCGACCGTCGTGAAAAGAGTAAGCGTAAAAGCGCAAAGGTAGAATCTGCAAAATCATCGAAAAGCCGGAAAGAACCCAAAGCTAAAGTAAAAGCTACCAAAGAAAAGAAGGAATCAAAAGGAAAAAAGACAAAGAAACCTGAATATAACGGTAACTATGAGGTTTTTTATAAAAAGAAAAAATAATCTGTTAAACAGCTTTTTAAAAGTGGTGGTAGTAGTTCTGGCTGCTGTCACCGCTTTGCCATGTTTAGCCGCAGGTGGTAAAGAGAGTAGTGAAGCTGTTACGGTAAGGGATATGTTTATTAAATTACAGAATCCTGCTCTTGAAATTTTGAAAAAAACGACACGCCTCGACATGCTGGATTATTGGGATGCAGACAGCATTTACAAGGCGACAAATGCTATGGATGGTCTTTCATGGCTCGAAAATGTCACTCCCGATTACATGAAACTTGTCCTTACCCCGGTAAGTACGCTTGAACTTAAGATTTTGCCGGATAAAAAAGGATCTGTTGTCATGGCAGTGTATACAGTGGGTGACGATGCTCAAGCCCGAGACAGTCAGATTGAATTCTATGACGTCATGGGAAACAAACTCGATGCATCGAAATATTTCACAGCTCCTTCGCTTGAACGTTTTTTCGAGATTCCTAAAGGCTCACTGACCACAATGAAGGAGATCAAGGAAATGATTCCGTTTCCTACTGTGTCATATAGCGCGTCAGCAGACAACAATGACTTGACCGCCATATTGACCGTTGGGACATACATGGATGTGGACAATTATAATATCATCCGTCTATTTCTCAAGCCCGCTGTAAAATTAAAGTGGAATGGGAAATATAAATAACGGGTAGGTTGTATTTGACTAAAATTAAAGCAACATATAATGGAACGTAAAGTAAGAGTTAGATTTGCCCCGTCGCCTACGGGCCCTCTCCATATAGGCGGAGTGCGGACTGCACTCTATAACTATATTTTCGCTCGCCAGAATGGAGGAGATATGATTCTTCGTATAGAAGATACAGACAGCCGCCGATTTGTTCCGGGTGCTGAAGAATATATAAATGATGCTCTCCATTGGCTCGGCATTAGTTTTGATGAAGGAGTAAAAGAGGGTGGTGAGTATGGTCCATACAGACAAAGTGAGCGTAAGGAAATTTATAAGGAGTATGTTGACCGTTTGCTGGAATCGGGAAAGGCTTATATTGCTTTTGACACTCCTGAAGAATTGGAAAAGGCACGTCAGGAAATTCCTAATTTTCAATATGACGCCCACACTCGCGGCTCTATGCGCAATTCTCTTACAATGCCGGAAGAAGAGGTCAAAAAGCTTATTGAAGACGGTACACAGTATGTAGTACGTTTCAAGATTGAGCCCAACAGAGCTGTGGCGGTAGACGACCTGATCCGCGGTAAAGTGACGATTAACAGTAATATTCTTGATGATAAGGTCTTATATAAGAGTGCTGATGGATTGCCTACCTATCATCTTGCAAATATTGTAGATGACCATCTTATGGAGGTGAGTCATGTCATAAGAGGTGAGGAATGGTTGCCGTCTGCTCCTTTGCATGTACTTCTTTACGAGGCATTCGGATGGAGCGATACCATGCCACAATTCGTGCATCTCCCGCTTCTCCTTAAACCTGTGGGTAACGGCAAGCTCTCCAAAAGAGATGGGGATAAATTAGGTTTCCCGGTTTTCCTTTTGGAATGGAAAGATCCTGCAACAGGGGAAATCTCGTCGGGCTATCGTGAGAAAGGATATCTTCCGGAAGCAGTTGTAAACTTTCTTGCATTGCTGGGATGGAATCCGGGAGATGATAGTGAAGTTATGTCGATGGAGGATTTGATTAATAAATTTTCATTCGAACATTGTTCAAAGAGCGGTGCCAAATTTGATTACAAGAAAGGTATCTGGTTCAATCATGAATATATAGCTAAAGCAGATAACGCACTGCTCGCACAACTTTTCATGCCTGTTCTTATTGAAAATGGTGTGACTGATGCCGATCCGGAATATGTGGCAAAAGCTATCGGTATGGTTAAAGGACGTGCAGAACTCTTGCCTGACCTTTGGACACAGGGCGATTTCTTCTTTAAAGCGCCTGAGACGTATGCTGAAAAAGATGTGAAGAAACGCTGGAGTGCCGATACTCCCCGCATAATGGAGGAATTAATAAGTGTGCTTGAAGGTATAGAGGATATGTCTTCCGCTAATGCTGAGAAGATTGTGCTTGACTGGATTGCGGAAAAGGGTTATCACCTTGGAAACGTTATGAATGCTTTCCGTTTGGCTGTAGTAGGTGCTTGTCGTGGACCGCACATGTTTGATATCACTGAGCTAATGCCCAAAGAGGAAGTAATTGCGCGCATTCGCAGAGCTATAAGCTCTATTCCTGTACCTGCTGCCTAAATTTATAGCGCTTGATCCCAATAGAGAAAATTGGAAGCCATCGGAAGATTTGAGACGAAGCCTTGATCTTCCGATGGTTTT
>CAZXHO010000357.1:0-2524 GCA_964640365.1 uncultured Sangeribacter sp.
TGCGGTGAGCTGTGCCGAATGCATCGTTTACGTAAACGTCAGCATAGCTTGCAAGTTTCTCAGCAAATTTTTTCTGACGCTCTTTCATATCTTTCTTTGCAGCGTCATATGCAGGATCATCTTTGTCGATACCTACAGGTTTACCCTCTTCTTCAGGATAGAAGCGGAGATTTTCGAGAAGAAGCACTTCGCCGGGTTTAAGATCTTTCACCGCTTCGTCTGCATTGGCACAGTCGGGTGCAAATTTTACGTCTGTTCCAAGAGCTTTTGCTACATCTTCACGGATCTGAGCGAGGCTGAATTTGGGATTAACTTTACCTTTGGGTTTACCCATGTGAGACATGAGGATAAGGCTTCCTCCGTCGGCAAGGATTTTTTTGAGTGTGGGGAGCGCACCACGAATTCGGGTGTCGTCAGTTACATTGCCGTTTTCATCAAGGGGGACGTTGAAATCCACTCTCACAATCGCTTTTTTATTTGCGAAATTGTAATTATCAATTTTTGCCATTGGGTAATATATATTAGTTAAGACTTAATTTAGTAATAAAGTGACACACCCTTATAGGAAATGCAATCCAAATATAAGGACTTAGATTAATGTGTTGCAAAGATAATGATTTTTGTCCGTATTGACAAGAATTATGCTTATGAATAAAAAAATGCTTAATTTTGCAGTACAAATACAGAAGTTAGTTTAATCAACTTCTTATTGATATTACATTGGTTCCTGAAATAAATATTGGGAACAATGTGGCATTCTTTTTAAGATAAATATGGAACCCGAAAATAATGCAACATATTCCGCGAATACCGTGGAGAAGAATATTACAGATAGGATGAATACTTCTGAAGCTGGAAGTAGGGAGATTCTTACAGGTCTTTATAAAGTGAGGTTTGGATCTACACCAACATTATCCCCTGTTGCTGGTGCCGGATCTGATAGGAAATATTACAGGCTTTGGGCCGACAACTCACCGAGTGTGATAGGCACTTGGGGTGAGAATGTTGAAGAAAATAAGGCATTTATATCTCTTGCAGGTAATTTTTTGCGTTTGGGACTTCCTGTTCCGGCTATTTATTCTGTTAACCAAGATTTTACGTGTTATCTCCAAGAGGATTTCGGAGAAACTGATTTACTTTCAAAACTCAATTCTTCCCAACGTATGGATCTTTCCAAGGAAAGTCTTAGGAAGTTAGTGGATTTCCAAACAGCCGATAATAGTTTCTGGGAACCATATGTCATGAGCGGTGCGTTCTCACGTCGTCAGGTGATGTGGGACTTGAACTATTTTAAATATGAGTTTCTCAAACCATGTGGCATTCTATTTGATGAAGAAATTCTTGAAGATGATTTTGAGAAACTTGCAAATCGGTTGACTGCCTTTCGTAAAGAGCTTACCGGTTTTATGTATCGTGATTTTCAGAGCCGTAATGTAATTGTAGGAGAAAAAGGTCTGAGCTTTATTGATTTTCAGGGAGGACGCCGGGGTCCGCTTCTTTACGATGCCATATCCTTCTTGTGGCAAGCAAAAGCAGGATTCTCAGATAATGAAAGAATGGAATTGCTATCCTATTATTCAGATGTCCTTTCATCCGTAAGAGGGATAGATAAAGCTGAGGTTTTGGCAGACATAGGTGTTATGGCGCTTTTCCGAACATTACAAGTTTTGGGGGCATATGGCTTCCGAGGTCTGGTTGAGAAGCGAGCTCATTTCATAGAGAGCATTCCGTTGGCACTGGCAAATCTGAAAGAGTTACTCACAAGGGGAGAGGTGGATGATTATCCTGAACTGAAAAAAGTATGTCAAAGGTGCATTGAAAGCAAGTATGCAGGGCATCAGCTCTCTGAGGGACTCACTGTTAAGGTGATTTCCTTCTCTTATAAACGTGGATATCCGGAAGATCTGTCCGGCAACGGAGGAGGATTTATGTTCGACTGTCGTGGAATGCATAATCCGGGGAGATATGAGGAATATAAATCTTTGACAGGTCTTGACTTGCCGGTGAAGGATTTTCTTGAAAAAAGGGGGGAGGTTCAAAAATTCGTGAGCACTGCATTTGATATTGTTTCGCCCAGTATAAGAAGATATTATGAACGCGGGTTTAAGAATCTCCAGATTGGCTTTGGGTGTACCGGTGGAAGACATAGGTCGGTATATTGTGCTGAAGCATTAGGTATAAAACTTGCTTCAACTTTCCCTGACGTCAGGGTTGAAGTGATACACCGTGAGCAGTCGTTATCCTATACATTTGACCAGATAATTGAGAAAAAGTAAATGAAAGCAATGATATTGGCAGCGGGATTCGGGACTCGTCTCAAACCATGGACAGATTCCCATCCTAAGGCGTTGGTTCCGGTGAAAGGTGTGCCTATGCTGGAAAGGGTAATTTCATCACTTCGTTTGCAGGGCTTTGATGATATTGTAGTTAATGTTCATCATTTTGCCGAGCAAATTTTGGAATTTTTAAAAAATAGAGACCTCGGGGTGAAAATAGCGAGTAGTGATGAGCGTGACAGGTTGCT
>CAZXHO010000358.1:0-2523 GCA_964640365.1 uncultured Sangeribacter sp.
TACGTGTGATGCCTAAAAGTCAGTGCAAAGTTAAACATTCTAATTGATTTGCGCAACTCTTTGGATTATTTTTCTGCTTTTTCGATTTATATTAATCATTTTTCAGGCTTCTCTATTAAGGCACCTCGTATAAGATTGCACTTATTCAAATTCTATAATGGGTGTATTGGGTTAGTGGTGAAAGACCGTCTTATTTATATATTTATAGAGATAGGACTATTTAGTTGAACTATCTAAAGAAGAGAAGCCGAAATTAATAATAAATTGTGGATTAATAAGATTGCCGGAATTTTATATTTAAAATAATTTATTTACTTTTGTAATCTCAGTATATTCTTAAAATTATTCCTTGAAACATGAAGAAATTATCTCCCTTTTTACAAATGCTATTTCTTCCCCTTATGTGCTTTATTATTTTTGGAGCCTGTGATAACAATAGACCTTCCAAGAATAAGGAGCTTCAGCGCTCACTTAGACAATTGACATCGGACTTTCCTGAGTATTATGACATTATATCTTTCAATGAAGCAGTAGTGGAAGATGATGCGATTGTGATCTATTCCCAGATCGATCCATCTTTCTATGTCACTCAGCAAAAATCAGGACTGAAAGCTCTGTGGGAAGATGAAGTTTGGAAAGAAGATTTCAAAGAAACTATGATCAATCGTCATTCTCATCTAATCAAGCTCGCTCAATCTGCCGGGATTGATATATGTTGGCGATTCATTGATCCTGTACCTAATTCCGCCGTCAAGAGCCATAATTTTGATATTCGTTTATCAGATGCAGATGTGAAGAGCTTGCAAAAGCAAATTGCAGAAAATAAAAAACATGCGGAGGCAGCGGTAGAGAAATTAAAAGCTATAACAACAGATTTAAACGCTCCTCTGCCTCAAGAAATGGGAAACGGACTTAAGCTCATGGCAATAGAAGCCCAACCCAACGACCTCGTATATTTATATGAGGTCGATGAATCGGTTTCTTCTATAAAAAAGATGGAAGATCGGCTCGTATTATTGGGAAAATCAAAAATGAACGACATCTTTGAAAACGGCATAGCAAAAGATTCTCTCCTACTCACAGTAGCCGACGCAGATATGGGACTACTCTACAAATTTAAAGGATCCAAAACCGGCTTTACTTTAGACTACAGAGTTATGACTCCAAAAGATTTCAGGGAGGTCAGAATTCCAATTCTTAAGGATAAAGAATAACTGGTGAGACTCAAAAAAATTAATAAACTATTTCAACTTCCACGGATAGAAACCGGCGAATAAATATTTGCATATTTTCAGTTATAACTATTATATTCGCTTGCATACAAATCGGTTAATCTTGGATTAAGATAAAGACTCCCTGCACAAACCGGATTTTACCGGTTTCGGCAAAGCAAGATTAACAATTTTTGTGATTCTCCGTAATGATAAAAATACAACTTTCAGGCGTTATATAACCAGAAGCTGATAAATTTCAGCTCTCTCGATTGTGCGGTAAAAACCCGCATGTAGAGATTGCCGAAACTTTCAGCAACCCAAAATTTAGAATATAAAAACAGCTCTTGTCATCAGGAGCATTAAAAAGAAAAACGATGGATAAATTAAGTTATGCCTGGGGCATGGCACTCGGTCAGCAACTCCGTGCCATGGGAGTAAAAGATCTTAATAACGAAGATTTTGACGAAGCTGTTCACGCAGCATTCGATGGTAAAGAAACCAAAATTACACCCGAAGAGGCAAACAAGCTCATTCAGGAATACCTTCAGGAACTCACAGAACAGAAAGCCGCTGAAATCAAATCGATAGGTGAGAAATTCCTTGAGGAAAATAAGAAAAATGAAAACGTAAAAGTAACCCCGTCAGGTCTGCAGTATGTAGTAGATAAAGAAGGTACAGGCGCTCAGCCTACAGCAACTGATGAAGTTACCGTTCATTATACAGGTAAACTTCTTGACGGCACAGTATTTGACAGTTCAGTAAGCCGCGGTGAGCCGGCTACCTTCCCGCTTAACCGTGTAATCCCCGGTTGGACAGAGGGTGTTCAGCTTATGAAAGAAGGTGGAAAATATACATTCTTTATACCTTCTGATCTTGCTTACGGTCCTCAGGGAGTGCCCAACGCAATTCCGCCTCATGCAACTCTTATATTTGACGTGGAATTAATTAAGGTTGTTAAAAAATAAACTCAAATAGTAATAATAACAGAATGAAAAAGATTTTTATCCCCGCTGCCCTTACAGCAGCCGTGGCTATTGCAGGGCTTTCTTCTTGCAACGGCAACAAAGCAAAACAAGAAGATTCTCTTGCAGTTGTTGAAGAGATGGTAGCTACCGTGCAGGAGACTCCCATGGATTCTGTAGCCAGCTTCTTTAATAACCCTGACAAGAAAGCTGATACACCGTCAGATTCTACTTACATGGTGACTGCTTCCGGACTGAAATATACAGTTGTTAAAGAAGGTGACGGCAAAAGTCCTACAGCAACTGATGTTGTGACAGTGCATTACACCGGCAAACTTACCGACGGT
>CAZXHO010000359.1:0-2519 GCA_964640365.1 uncultured Sangeribacter sp.
ACTGATATAATTCTTAAGCATTTTAGCCTCATCTTCGAAATCTTCAATTTCCTGCCATCTTTCAGTAAAAAATCCCATTTCCAATAGAAGGTTCGCCATAAAAAGCTGTTGAATGTTCGTATCCAGCCATGTCATATGCCCGTGGCTATAAATCTGACTGTATTTCTCCGGTACTCTGGGCATGTTGTCCATTCCGGTGCCCCAACCGCTTGACCAGTAGGTTCCGTTTTGCCATGTGCGGTTAAGTCTCAGCCACTTATAATAAGCGCTAAGAACCGGGAAAACCTTATGCAATCTGTCAAGGTCACCATATTGATGATAATATACCATTTCACACCATGGCATAAGGTTTGGTCCTGTCGATGTAGGGTCGTATCTTTCAAAGCAATCTGCGCCGTCTCCCTTTATCTCCCGGCATATAAAGCCGTCCGGATGTTGCTTGGCATAGAAATTATCAAGAGTGCGTTGAAACGGGAAAAATCTTGCACCGTATCTTGCGAACATCAATATGAATGAGGAATCCCACATAAAGATGTTGCCGTTATATGCAGTGTCCACGTATGTCGAAACAAATCCTGAACCTGCCTGGGGATGAGTTATATTTTTAACAGCCAATTCCCATGCTTTCCAGTACATTTCAAGCTCTTTGTCATGGTTATCCCAAATCGGAGAAGGAAGAATCTCCATTGCTTCTTCAAAAGAACCCGGGAAAATGGAGTCAGGCGTCATGACCCTGAATTCATTTTCAGCTGTAAGAGGTTCTTTTACGTAAGTGTTTTTATATGGAATATGATATTTGACATCATTACCGCAGGTTTGTGCAGAGGCAACGGCACAAACCTGAAGGGAAAGAAATACTAATGAAAAGAGAGTTATTCTATTCATTTCAATATATATTAGACACTGCTTATAAAATTCACCTACACTTATTCCGGTTGAATATTGAGAAGCTTCATTATTTTTAACGGAATGTCGGTGTTTTCAAAAATACCTGTGAAATTTTCTGATCCCGGGCCGAAAGCATACACCGGAACCATTGTTCCGCTATGGCCACCCGTTGAGAATTTACAAACTATTCTACCTTCATTAATATCACCGTCAACAAGAGTCAGACCACCTGTTTCATGGTCGGCAGTGACAACTACAAGGGTTTCCCCATCTTTTGCAGCCCAATCAAAGATAGCTCCTATCGTTCTGTCGAAGTCATGTACTTCCTGCATCAATAAATCCAAGTCATTGAAATGTCCATAATCATCAAGCTGAGAACCTTCGATCATAAGGAAGAATCCGTTTGGATTTTTATTCATGATATCTATAGCTTTCAATGAGGCATGGGCCAGATAATCCCCGCGAAGAGCAGGAAGCTGAGTATCGAAAGAATCAGTGACGCAAAATACTTTGCCATCATTAATTTTATCGAGTTCATCGAGCGATCTGGTAATCTGATAACCTTTTGCCTGCAGTTCATCAAATAGATTTCTACCGTCCGGACGGTTTATCATCTTACTCCATCCCGGACCAACCACTACATCAGCTTTGGTATTTACATAATCAGCCATGACCGCATCCTCATTATCACGGTCTACAATGTGGCAACAGAAATCGCCCGGAGTGGCATCCCAAAGGCGACATGTGACAGCTATACCTGAAGACATGTCCTTATCTTTTGCATATTCTATAAGCGATTTTGCAGGATTACCATTCCCATCAACTCCCACAGAATGATAGTTGGTTTTCTTTCCGGATGCCAATGCAGTTCCTCCTGCGCCTGAATCGGTAATCATTTTGTCAAGGCAATAAGTTTTTGAAAGACCAACAACAGGGGCGTTCTCGAGATAAAGTTTCCCCCTGTTGGCAGCCCATGCTGAATAGACATGCATCAGGCTCATGCCGTCTCCGATCATTAATATGACATTCTTAACTTTGTCACCCTTGGGAGAAACAATAGTTTCCACTTCATAGGGATTTTCCATGATGTAGGTGAGTTCCTTGTCGCGTCCTTTTTCTGCAAAGGCTGAGATTGGAAGCACGATTGCCAATAATGCAATCAGTGAACATAACTTATACATATCTTTGAATTTAAATTTTTAATAGAGAATTATTTCACTTAAGATAGTATGAAGAATCAGGAATAGGGGTAAAATCTGCATTCCCCGGAATTTTCCAGTCTATGTCGAGAGATGCCCCTTCATAATCTTCAAAATATAAAAGTTTGAAATTATGTTTTCCTTTAAGCAACGGTATCAGGCCTGTAGCGGGTACGGCAGAGTGGCCGCCATCGTTATTTACTACCGGTTTCCCATCAATGAATAATACGGATCCATCGTCTGAAGTTGTACGGAATGTGTATATCCCATCCACCGGTACATCAATCAACCCCTCAAAAATGAAAGCGAAGTGATCTTCCTGTAATGCTTCCGAAAGATCAGGATGATTAATTATGCCGTTTTTTTTCAATTCTCCTTTTATAATATCACCTGTATTATTACACAATCCTTCATAATAACTAAACCTAAGAC
>CAZXHO010000360.1:0-2506 GCA_964640365.1 uncultured Sangeribacter sp.
TTTTGAGCCCCTTTTTTAGGAATAAATTCAAATATGTATGCCAAAAGATCTTAAAGAAATGACGCTTGAAGAGCTGTGGGTGCTTTTCCCAATAAAATTAGAAGAGCATAAATCCGAATGGAGGGATTGGGCTATTCAAGAAATTGATTTGCTATACGCACTATTATCCGGTTATAAACCTGTCATAAATCATATTGGTAGCACTGCCATACCGGGAATTTATGCAAAACCAATTATTGACCTGTTAGTGGAAATTTCTCCTGAAATAAAAATGGATGAACTTAAGATTTTAATGGAAAACAACGGTTATATTTGTATGTCATTTAATTCTCAAAGTGCAAGTTTTAATAAAGGATATACATTGAATGGATATGCTGAGAAAGTTTTTCACATTCACTTTCGTAGCTACGGAGAGAATGATCAAATAAAATTTAAGGATTATCTGATCAAACATCCGGGATCGGCTAAACAATATGAGACACTTAAATTAAGTTTACTTTCCAAATATAGAAATAATAGAGACGCATATACAGATGCCAAATCTGATTTTATCAAAAAAATATTATTACTCTCCCGCTTATTCCCTAATAATTGAATTAATTTATAAAAGAGTCATTGTTTTTTAGGTCTGAAAAAAATCAGCCATGCAATCATTACGAACAATGCATAAATTGAAAATATCATCCAAGGTATTATCCAATCTCCCATAAAGAGTCTCATCTTTGTTTCAACCCCCGGAACTTTAACCATTACCCATTGACACCAATGATTGATAATGCTCCCTGCAATAATGGTTCCGCAGGTTGCCCCAATCCCGTTACTCATAAACATCATTAAACCCTGCGCAAATCCTTTCATATTCTCGGGAGCAACGTTTTGAATATGAAGATGCCCGGCTATAGTTATGAAATTAAATGCGATTCCGTAAATCAACATTGATGCAATAAACATCCATAACCCGTCACCAGGACTACCGAAGCCAAGGAAAAGAAATCTCAAAGCCCATGCGAATAATCCTATAGCGTAGACAAATCTAATCCCCCTATATTTCAATGAAAGACCTACCAAAAGAATACATAAAGCCTCTGAGATCTGAGATAGTGAAAACAACATTGTAGCATTTCCGGAAGCGAAAGACTCGGAATATTCTTTAATCCCTATAAAATGAGAAATATATGGAGTTGCGAATCCATTAGATATCTGAAGACAGACTCCTGAAAAAGCTACAAAAATCAAGAATATAACAATCTCTTTTTTGCTAATTATTATTTTTAGAGATCCTTTTAGGGAATTATTAGTATTAACCTCTTTCGCCCGATTTTGTAATATCTCATTTTTAGATGGCAATAACCAAGAGAAAACACACGTAACGAAACCCATAATTCCACTACAAAACAGCTGCATGGAATTATATTGAAACCTATGTTGACCAATTACTCCGTTATCACTTAAAGTAAATCCGAATTTACCATCATAGAAATATGCTGAGTTTACAAACCACATCGCCACTACAAATCCTACAGTTCCCCATATTCTTATAGAAGGAAAAGAGTTAACCGGATTAAAGCCTCTTTGGGTGAGAAGCCCAAATGAATATGTATTGGCAAGAGCCATTGTTGGCATGTAGAAAGCAAGAAACAGAAGATAAAGAGCATAAAAAATAATAAAATCCAAGTGATTATGAGTAGAACCATATACCCACATGGACATCATCAGGACAGCAGCTGAAAAATGACAAAAGGCTAAAAGTTTTTCGGGACATCCTGTCTTATCGGCAAGACGTCCCATAATTGAAGGTGTCACTAAAGAGATTACTCCAATTGCAGCATAAAACCATGCAATTCTGTTTCCCAATCCTCCCGAACCAAGAAACTGACCCAACGTCGTTAGATAAAAACCCCATATACTGAATTGGAGAAAATACAGAAGTGACAAACGTACCTTCATCTAAACTATTGTGTTATGATAATCATTAAAACTTGAATTCTACTCCACCCATAATTGTAGTTCCGGGCATCGGACATCCGTAAATTATCTGATACTTTTTATTGGTGATATTATCCACTTTGACAGAAAAAGTAACAGGAACCGAAGCTTCAAGAGTATAAGCCACTCTAAGATCTAATAATGAATAACTCTCTTTCGATCCATCAGGATTTCCATTATTCATACTCCATATATTCATGTTTTCAAGGGTGAAGCTGAAATTTCCCGGAGAGTATGATAACTCGGCGTTCAGTTTATTTTTCGGAGAATATAGGTTATCAGAGTCAGTATGGAGATAAGACCATGATGCACTTGCCTGAAGATTAGAAAGAATCGAATATGCTGCTTCCACCTCAAATCCTTTGTTGTGGAATGCACCTGTATTAACATTGTGAGGGCGACCGTCCACACGTACAGTCTGAATCATATTTTTCCCATCTATATAGAATAAAGCTGCCCCAAGCATTAATCTATAGTCTAAAAGATTCTGAGTATATCCTAATTCGTAATTGAGCAAATA
>CAZXHO010000361.1:0-2504 GCA_964640365.1 uncultured Sangeribacter sp.
GAACCGTCGTGCAGATGAAAAAACCATTTCTTATTGCGAAAGCCATGATCAGGCACTCGTGGGAGACAAGACAATAATTTTCCGTCTTATCGACAAGGAAATGTATTGGCACATGATGGTGGATGACAATAACTTCACAGTTGAAAGAGGTATGGCTTTACACAAGATGATTCGTCTTGTTACCCTTGCCACAATCAACGGCGGTTATCTGAATTTCATGGGTAATGAATTCGGACATCCCGAGTGGATCGACTTCCCGCGTGAAGGTAATGGCTGGAGTTATAAATATGCGAGAAGACAATGGGATTTGGTTGACCGACAGGAATTGAAATATAAGTTCCTGAATGCTTTCGATAATGCAATGGTTGAGACAGTATCTGGTGTTTACAATTTCCAGGCACTTCCGGTAGAAAAACTGTGGGAAAAAGATGACGATCAGGTGCTGGCATTCAGAAGGGGAGAGCTTATCTTCGTATTTAACTGGAATCCGGTTTCAAGTTTCTCCGGTTACGGTTTCCTTGCTCCCGCAGGAGAATATGAAGTTATCCTAGACAGCGATTCAGACAAATTCGGAGGTCATGACCTTATCGATGATTCTGTGCATCATTTCACGATGCCTGATCCTCTTTACTCTCCCTCCGGAAAGGGATGGCTGAAACTCTATCTGCCGGCTCGCACTGCACAGGTGCTCCGCATGGTTAAACCTTTACCGACTCAAAAAAAGAGTGTGAAGAAAAAAGCTGAGGAGTCTGTTAAGACTGAGTCAGATGCCGTGGAAGTGTCTAAACCCAAGAAATCGACTAAAACCAAGGCTGCAACGAAGTCCAAAAGTGCAACTACTACTAAATCTGAAACCAGAACCAAGGCTAAGGCAACTGTAAAAGCAACAAAAACCGCGGCTAAACCTAAAGCAACAAAAACAGATAAAACAAAAGAGAAATAATGAAAATAAAATCTATTATACTGACAGTGGTGATGATGTTGGGCGCCTCTGTAGCAAATGCCCAAGGATTAGGTGATTTGCTCAAAGGAATAGGCGACGGTTCATCTACAATAGGTAATGTAATCGAGGGTATATTCACAAAGAGCAATCTTTCCATAGAAGACTTGGCAGGTGAATATGAGTCTGCGGGTCCTGCAGTTACTTTCAAGAGTGATAATTTCTTGAAGAAAGCAGGTGGTATTGCCGGAGCCGCAGCGTTGGAAACAAAGCTGCAGCCATATTACGAACAATATGGACTCACGGGTATGCCAATGACTATAGATAAGGATGGCAATTTCACTCTGACCGTAAAGATGCTTCCAATTAAAGGAACCATCACCAAAAGTAGTGAAGAAGGTGTGTTCGACTTCAATATCATGATAGTCGGAATGCGTCTGGGCAAGTTTAAGACATATATTGAGAAAACGGGGTCTAACCTGAATCTCATGTTTGATGCCACAAAGCTTAAGGAACTTATCTCGAAGATAGGTACACTCAGCGGTATAAAGATGGCAAAAGATCTCACCAAACTTCTTGACAGTTATGAGGGCGCATGCATCGGTTTTAAAATGAAAAATACCGCTTCGGGAAGCTCCTCAATTTTCCCGTCCACAGGAACTACAACTACCGACTCGACATCATCTTCTTCCAAATCAGGTGTTGAATCGCTTATTGAAATTCTTAAAAATAGATGAAAGCTCGAAATTTTCTATGAATACTGAATATTCCGGAAATTGAAAAAGTATAAAAACGGTGGTTTCCAATAAGGAAATTACCGTTTTTTGTTGCGTAAATTTATAATGTTACTTAACTTTGCGCAATGATTCGCTTCAAACTATCCATATTGTTGTTTGCTTTGCTTCTTGTGTCGTCTTCCTTCGGGATGCGTGCACAAGAATCTGCTGATGCATTTAATGATGTGATAGAAAACGAATTAACTTCTCTTCCGGAGGCTTATGATAAACCGGATTCAATAGGATATTCGCCTGTAGAACAACTGGAGGAATTTACAAGAGATATAGAATCTGTTGTTTTTGTACCTAAAGGTCAGTGGATCACCGGTGTCTCCGTCTCTTACGCTACCTCTACCCAGAATAAATATCAGTTCCTTATATTTGAAGATCTTACCGGAGATACTTATAGTTTTAAGATCTCTCCTATGGTGCTATATGCAGTGGCACCGGATCTTGCGCTGGGTGGGCGCTTTTCATATGCTCGGTCACTGACCAAACTTGAAAAGGCAGATATAGTGCTCGATTCGGAGACAGATTATTCTTTAGATCATCTTTATCGCCTGTCTCACAACTATTATGGGACTATAATGATGAGAAATTATTTCTCCATCGGAAAATCAAAAAGGTTTGGATTCTTCAATGAACTGCAGTTACAGTTGGGTGGAGGACAGTCGAAGCTGACAACCGGTGTAGGTTCAACTCTTTCCGGAACTGATGAACGCAGTTTCTCTCTCGGTGTCGTATTGGCACTGGTGCTATGTCTCTTCCTCAACACCTATTCCGCTTTA
>CAZXHO010000362.1:0-2496 GCA_964640365.1 uncultured Sangeribacter sp.
GAAACAAAAGATATTATAGTTTAGCCAAAGAATATATCACATTAAATGCTAATACTACAGAATTCAGTAAAGAGGTGGATTTGACAATAACTTTGAAACCTGTTAAAGCACAACGAGAGGAAGAAGTTATTTCAAACTACAAGAAATATTACATTAGAGATGTAATCTATATCACCAATTATGATGCAGCAAAAGATGAAAATATTATTTCATATCAAGCAGCAGATACTGTAAGGTATCGAGGACTCACAATGTTGTTCGGCGAGGAAAGATATCTTAGACCTTCAGTATTATATGAAAACTGTTTTATCGAAGCCGGGAAAGAATATACTCAATCAGAAGTAGATAAAACATATCGTGCCTTGTCACGACTGACGATTTTGAAATTTATTAATATTCGTTTTATTCCCGCAGGATCATTTCAAGATATAGGTATATTGGATGCATATATACTGCTCACTCCGGGTAAAAGTCAAGGAATAGAGTTGCAATTGGAAGGAACTAATTCGGAGGGCGACCTCGGAGTAGCGGCTTCTGTTTCATATTCCCATAGAAATATTGGTAAAGGCTCGGAGACCCTTACTGCAAAATTAAGAGGAGCATATGAGTCTTTAAGCGGCAACCTCGAAGGTTTGATCCATAACCGATATATGGAATATTCTCTTGATATGGCCTTAAATTTTCCGAAATTTAAAGCCCCATTCCTCACCGAGCGTTTCAAAAGAAGAATTAATGCTGTGTCAGAGCTAAATGTGTCAATGTCTTATCAAGAGAGACCTGAATATACGAGAATTATCTCTACTGCCGGATGGTCGTATAAATGGACCTACAATAAAAACCGGAATCGTTATGTTCTTACTCCTATTGATATAAATTATGTATATTTACCTGAGAGTACAAACGATTTTATAGATCAGATAGCACCTGACAATCCTCTGTTACGCTATAGCTATGAAGATCATTTTATAATGCGCACAGGATTCACCTTCTATCATTCCAATAAGAAGGTAGAGACTCCTTGGCTTCAGAATGCTCAAAATAACATTTATACTGTCAGGGCAAATTTAGAATTTGCCGGGAATTTACTGTTTGCGTTAAGTAATATTTTCGAACATAGATCGAATTTCAGGGAGGATCCTTATAAAGTATTCGGAATCCGGTATTCACAATATGTTAAATTGAATAGTGACTTCTCCTATGTGCACTCTATAGATTACAGAAACTCACTTGCATTTCACGTGGGTTTCGGTATTGGTTATCCTTATGGCAATTCATATGTGATGCCTTTCGAAAAAAGATTTTATGGAGGTGGTGCCAATGGTGTCAGAGGATGGGATGTGAGGACTTTGGGACCTGGTTCTTACCCGGGAACAAATTCAGTAAGCGATTTTATCAATCAGTGTGGCGACATTCGTTTTGATATGAGTGCAGAATATAGGGCGAAGCTTTTCTGGGTATTGGAACTTGGAGCTTTTATTGATGCAGGAAATATCTGGACTATACATAATTATTCAAACCAACCCGGAGGATTTTTCAGATTTAACTCTTTTTATAAGCAACTGGCTATGGCATACGGATTAGGTTTAAGATTTGATTTTTCTTATTTTCTATTGCGTTTTGATCTCGGTATGAAGGCGCATAACCCGGCTAAGGGACAAGACCCATGGCCTTTAATTCATCCTCAATGGAAAAGAGACTCTTCTTTCCATTTTTCAATCGGTTATCCATTCTAAATTGATATACAAAAAAAATTTATATTTATGAAAACATTAGCTATATTTGATCTTGACGGAACTCTACTCAATACTATATATGATCTTGGAGAAGCAAGTAATTATGCTTTGCGTAAACTCGGATATAACCAACATCCAATACCGGCATATTATTTTATGGTTGGCAACGGAGTGAGGAAACTTTTGGAAAGAGCTCAGCCGGATGCTGATAAAGAAACTATTGACAAGCTTCTTGATCTTTTCAAAAAATATTATAACGACCATTGCACTGACGATACCAAACCCTATCCGGGTATTCCTGAACTGCTTGCAGAACTCACCAACCGTAATGTTGCCATAGCAGTTGCTTCTAATAAATATCAGGATGCTGCGCGTAAAATCATTAGTCATTTTTTTCCTGAAATTCCATTTGTTTCTGTACAAGGACAGCAAGAGGGTAGGCCTGAGAAACCCGATCCTTCCATAATATTTTCTATATTATCCGAGCATCCTACACCTAAGGCACAGGTTTTATATATAGGAGATTCAGGAGTTGACATGGAGACGGCAAGACGCGCCTGTATTGAATCGATCGGTGTGAGTTGGGGATTCCGACCTATCAAAGAACTTAAGGAAGCTCATGCAGACAATATTGTCACCAATCCTTCGGAAATATTAAACTTCTTAAGTGATCCATTTTAAAATTATATGATAAAGCCGGTATTGAAGAGTCGTAAGCATTAACTCAAGTACAGGTCCAAGGTCCAGCATATAACAACATCGG
>CAZXHO010000363.1:0-2487 GCA_964640365.1 uncultured Sangeribacter sp.
AAATCCTGTCATGGCTTGAGAATCACATTGTGTTGTTGCCTATGTTTCCTCGCCGAGAGGGTTGTTCAGTAGTGGAAGGGAAAGACATTACCCCGGAGAAGGTGAGAAACCTAACAGATGCAGCCGAGAGATGCTGGAATGCAATAATGGCAAAAGACCTCGTAGCCTTTGCCTCCGCGTTCCGCGATTCATTCAATGCACAGGTTGCAATGTTTCCGGCAATGATGCAACCGGGTGTGCAGGAATATATCGACAGTATAAAAGAAAAGGCACTTGCGTGGAAAATGCTCGGAGCCGGAGGAGGGGGACACCTTGCATTGGTAGTGCCGGATGGCTTTAAGCTAACAGAAGAAATGATACCCGTGCGTATCCGCCGGAGAGGAATCTGAAAGTTATGTGGATAACTTTGAATTTTACGGGTAGAGGACACTACCAAATTCCGTAAACAAATTGACCGGAGTGGATCTGTGTCTGATCATGGGGTCGGTGTTGCTTTTATTCCTGAAGGTGCAAGAGCAAGAGATTGGCAATCACTTCTTTATGTAGATTGAGATTAAGAATTCCCTGCCACGCAGCCAACGCTGACTTTCAAAAGATGAAATCTGGCTGTAGGTTCTGTAATTATAGGTTCGCTGGTTGAAAATGTTTGAGAGAGAGGCAGAAAACTCTATCCGTTTCGACATTTTGTAGATTAATTTCGTATCGAGTAGAAGTACATTTTTATAATTACCCTCTGTAAGTTCATTGCGGTAATGTTCTCCGTTGATATGCCATTCCCATTTTTTGTGGGGCATAATATTGATAAGGAGATCATTTTCCATACTTCCGAGCCATGACGCTTTCGTAGAATTCATAGTAAGGCGGCTCGATGAGAAATAGATAGAGTAGTCAAAACTCAGCCAACGTATTGGCGTGCCGTTAATTTTTCCACCCACACTCCATCCTGTAGTAACCGAATTTACAATATTATTCTCTGAGATAAGGTTAGATTCACTACGGCTGTAAGAGCCATTTATATTAGTACTCCCTCTAATGAAGTTGATGGTCTTGCCCACACTTCCGTTTGTCATAAATAATTTCCCGTTGTTGTTGGCGGATGAATATGAGTAAACCACGTAATCTCCATACAGTTGCTGCACCATAGTATATGGATTTTTACTCCATGACTGCACTACCATGGCATTAGCAAACAATCCCCTGCGTGTATGCTTATATGAAACGTTTGCCGATAGACCCTGCGAAGTAGAATTATAAAAATCATCGACACCCCGGCGGAATGACCGATAATTCGTCATTATAAAATCAGGTTGAATCATATTCAAGGATATTGGAGATCGGCCCGAATTACCCTTTAATCCAATCGACAAGCGATTATTTGGTTTCCAGTTAATACTCAAGGAAGGAGAAAAATAAAACTCACTTCTGTTTGCCAAGGATTTATCGAAGGTATAGTGCGCCACGCTTAAAGGAGCATTAAGAGTGAAATTTACCCTGTTTACCCAATACTCGAATTTCGGAGTGGCATAGAGTATCAGAGAATTTGTATTAATCACATTTTCCGTTTCTCCGGGAATTTCTTCCGGCATATCCGGAAGAGAAGAGTTCATGGTACGGAAATATCCCTTGATTCCACCCTCAAGGCTTACGGTTATCCCTTTCAAAGTGAAGGCATAGGCAGCACTCTCGTGGGTGTAAAAAGCATGATCGGATACTTTTTGTCTAAGCGTTTTAGTTTTATCATTACCATTAGCATTGATAACAGTCAAAGTCTGAGGCAGTGATTCCCATTCATTGTTACTGTTGAAAGTTACCAGATGTTTCCCATTGAATCGTTTAATCAACTTAAAAGAGTTAGAGACGTAATAATCGGGCAAAGAGGCTTTTTGATTGTTTGTGAGAGAACCTGACACACCCAGCTCGACATTGTCCCAATCAAGATTTGTTTTGAGCGTATTGTTGATGAATGCTGTTTTTTGATTCAGTTCGTAAATGAATTTTCCGGAAAGCGAATGTGAATGTTCCTTTCCTTTTCTATTTTCCGTTATGATGCGGTCACCTTCATTCAGAAAGTAAGTGGTGATATTAATTGCATCCGCCACAACGCGGTTGAAGGAATAATCAATCTGTGCCTTCACTTCGCCACGCCCCATTTTCCATAGATTATTTGTAGATAACATGGCAGAGCGATTGAAAAATGTACGTGTTTTCTTTAGACCGAGCACTCCGGGCATTCCCACACTCACATAATTCTTGAGAGCCGTTCCACGAGCGGAAGCAAAAAAATCTGTAGAATATACTGACAAGTCTTCTCCTTTATTGTTGGTTTTGAGGGTTGTGATGTTCTGAAAATTCGCCATTACTGCCATAGCGAATAACTCTCCATCCCAAAGGGCTCCTTCCGGTTGCCAAGAATAACCACCTCCGGCATTGCCCTTCCTTTTTTGCTGGCTTCTCTGCTTATAAGCGTCGCAATACTGTGTCGCGTTG
>CAZXHO010000364.1:0-2471 GCA_964640365.1 uncultured Sangeribacter sp.
ACCTCTTGCTAAGAAAGGAACTTAATTAATCTCAGGGTTAATGTTTGTAATGAAGTGTTTTTTGAGTAATTTTGCATTATAAAACCTATGGAAAGGCAATATAAATGTCTGATGATTATGTATGTCAATGAGGAGTTTAGGTTGCCAAACAATATTAAATAATAAAAAATGAATATTAGAGAAATTACTAAAGATGTCCTTTATGTAGGAGTCAATGATAGGATAACCGATTATTTTGAAGGTCTTTGGCCGCTTCCATACGGTGTGAGCTATAACTCTTATCTTGTGAAGGGTGCTGATAAAGTGGCTTTGATAGATACTGTTGAACTTGGTTTAATGAGAGATTTTGTAAGAGCCATAAGATCCCAGATAGGTGATAACTCTATAGATTATCTTGTTGTTAACCATATGGAACCTGATCATTCCGGTGGTATCCCTTCAATTCTTGCTCAGTATCCGGAAGCAAAGCTTGTAGGTAATCGTCAAACTATTGCTATGGTCAAGGGATATTATCATATCGAAGATGATCGCTTTATGGAAATCGGTGACGGAAGTGAAATTGACCTCGGAGGAAAAACCTTGAAGTTTATTCTGACACCGATGGTTCATTGGCCTGAAACTATGATGACATGGGTCCCTGAAGAGGGAATTTTATTTTCGGGGGATGCTTTTGGTACCTTCGGAGCACTCAACGGTGGCATCGTAGACAATGAAATGGAGACAGACTGGTATAAGGACGAAATGTACAGATACTATTCCAATATTGTGGGAAAATATGGAAAGTTCGTTCAAAGGGCACTAGCCAAGGCCTCGGGGCTCGATATCAATTATATCTGCTCCACCCATGGACCCGTTTGGCATGAAAAGGTAAAGGAAGTCGTTGGCATTTACGATAAATTGAGCAAGTATGAACCGGAAGAAGGTGTAACCATTGTTTACGGGTCAATGTATGGCAATACGGCAGAAGTAGCTGAGGAGATTGGTCGTCAACCCGCTGCACGTGGTGCCAGAAATGTAAAGATTCATAATGTTTCAAAGACTAATTTGAGCTATATAATCTCAGATGCATTCAGATACGAAGGTTTGATAGTAGGTGGTCCTACATACTCAATGCATATTTTCCCGCCGCTTGAGCAATTTCTTATTGCTATGGAGACCCGTGAGTTTAAGAACAAAGTTTTTGCAACATTCGGTTCTTTCACTTGGGCATCTGCATCTTTGGGCAAAATCAAAGAATATGCCGATAAGATGGATTTGGAAGTAGTAGATTCTTATGATATGAAGCATTCTGCAGGCGTGGGTACTTATGAGGCGGCAGCGCGCATAGCTCAGAATGTTGTTGATTCTTTGAAATTGAAATAATATTCCTATAAAAAATGGAAAGTCATCCACTGGATCCTTTTTTCCCTAAGAATTCCAAACTGTTGATGTGTGGAACCTTCCCGCCTAAGCAAAACAGATGGTCTATGCATTTTTATTATCCCAATTATATCAATGATATGTGGCGTATCTTCGGAATTATATATTTGGGTGATAAAGATGCATTGGTTGACGTGGAGAATAAGACTTTCAGAGTGGATGATATAAAGCACCTCCTAATTGAGAAGGGAATTGCCCTGAGTGATACCGGAAAAGAGGTGAGAAGGGAAAAGGATAATGCTTCAGACAAGTGGCTACGCATAGATAAAACTATTGATCTTGCTGAATCTCTTGGGGAATTACCGGATTGTGTTGCAGTCGCAACCACCGGAGAAAAGGCAGCCGGAGTAATAGCCGACCTGACTTCGACCGAAATTCCTAAAGTAGGAGAGTGGCGTGAATGCAGTATAGTTGATTCAACAGGAAAAACGAGAATTTTCAGACACTGGAGAATGCCCTCGTCTTCAAGAGCGTATCCGATGAAGTTGGAGAAAAAGGCTGAGTTTTATAGGGAAATGTTGAATTCAACGGGTCTTCTATAAGGTTCTAAGGATAATCTTGTAGTAATTAAAATTAACCCATATAATAAGATAATATGCTTAATATGACTTTACTGGCTCTTTTTGATGCAAGTCAGTTTTTCCAATGGTTTGTAGACAATGCAAATTATTTATTTGTGTTTCTATTTATGGTGATTGAAAGTTCTTTTATCCCATTCCCATCGGAAGTGGTTGTTCCCCCCGCAGCTTATCTGGCATGTACAAATGCCGGTGCTGGATCGGACATGAATGTCTTCATGGTTGTAATTGTGGCTACACTTGGAGCGCTTGTGGGTGCATTTATAAACTATTATCTGGCATTATGGATAGGTAGACCTGTTGTTTATGCTTTTGCAGACAGTAGATTTGGTCATATGTTAATGATCAACAAACAGAAAGTTGAAAAGGCTGAAGCATATTTTGATAAACATGGAGCCATTTCAACTTTCATAGGAAGACTCATTCCTGCAATTCGCCAGTTGATATCTATACCGGCAGGTATATCACGAATGA
>CAZXHO010000365.1:0-2469 GCA_964640365.1 uncultured Sangeribacter sp.
CCACTATATAGCACAGGCCTTCCTTCTTTAAGTTCAGAATAAATCATTTCTTCCCAATCATAAAGACCATAATAATCGCGCATTGGCATCCATATGGCTTTATCATAATCAAAATAATCAATCAGAGAAGCACCCATTTTTATTGTAGAAGCGCCACTGTCTCCAACATCATAATGCATGTCTACACTTATTCCACAAGCAAGCATAAGGGTTGCAACAGCGTTCTTCGATTCTTCCGAACTCTCGCTCCCATAAGTGTATGTCATCTGATCCCAATCAAAAGTAGTTTCTCCATAATTGAAACTTAATGTTTTAGCTCCCGGTTCCCAGTAATAGGAATGTTCCCCTTTTCCCTTTATAGGATAGGAATGATATTTCATTACCTGTGCCATTGCTGTTGCCACACACCCGGTCACAGTTCCTCTTCCATTCACTTCCGGACACAAAGCATTATAGGGAGCCTCCTGATTCCACCTCGTTAAAGTTAATGGTGAAATCGGTTCTCTCGAGGGACGTGTATCGGTTCTTACACCTGTTTCATTATTCTCTCCACGCGAACCGAGCCATTGCAGTTGTTTATTATAAAATTCCAACCAATAGCTAAGCGCAGGATTACCCTCAATCGAAAAGGATTCATTAGCAGAATAACCGAGCAAGGGCATAGCCTGATCATCTGCAGGCAAGATCATATAACCTTTGCTATCGGAGAAAATATAAAGATCTCCTATTGTGGCTTCATGTTCCATTGATGATCTTGTCAGATTAAGCATTACACTTATACGAGAGTCACCATTCAGACGGTCAAGAGCTTGTCCCGGGGTTACGCGGGCTCCATTAACAAACAAGGTCGAAGCAAACAATAATGCTAATACTGATAATATCCGGTATTTTTTCATAAAATATAAAAAGAAGAATGAGCAATATAAAAATTAACATCAAATAACGTTTTTTAGTTTAATATATAAGAAAATTTATAATTGATTTCAAGAAAGCAACTTGCCGTTTTAATTTTCAGGTAAAGATTATTAATTAAAAACATTCTTTAACCTAAAATTCAAATTTTCATTCTTTGCCTTGAACAAAAGTGTAGATATTCATGTTTTACGGATGTAACTAAACTTATCCCACTCTAATAATGAAAGAACTTAAAGGATCAAAGACCGAAGAATGTCTGAAAGCAGCATTCGCAGGTGAATCACAGGCGTGTGTAAAATATTCTTTTTATGCAAAAAAAGCTAAGAAAGACGGTTATCAGCAAATAGGTGCTATTTTTGATGAAACAGCACACAACGAACATACCCATGCTAAGTTGTGGTTCAAACTTCTTCATGGCGGCGAAGTTCCTTCAACTCCGGAAAATCTTGTTGACGCAGCTGCAGGTGAAGAATATGAATGGGAAGACATGTACAAAGATTTTGCTGCGGTAGCGAAAGAGGAAGGTTTCGACGATATAGCTCGTCTCTTTGAAAAAGTTGGTGAAATTGAACGTACTCACATGGAGCGCTACCGCACTCTTCTAAAAAACATAGAAGACGGTCTCGTATTCTCACGTGATGGCGACCGCATGTGGATGTGTCGTGAATGTGGACATATTCATGTTGGCAAATCAGCTCCTAAAATTTGTCCGGTTTGCAAACATCCTCAGGCATACTTCGAGTTACGTCCCGAAAACTATTAATTATTTTGACTTCTTACTTACCGGCGGATTCTCTCCGTCGGTATTTTTATATGTGTATCTGTCAAAATTAATTATTATTTCACCATGGTTCAAACTCTATCCACAGGACAGATGTTATTTTTTTATACTTTCCATATTGTAAATTAATTATATTATGAATAATCTTACTTTTACACGTGGAATCACCAGAATTTGGTGGGTTCCGATGATTACCGGTTTAATTTCTATAGCCATAGGAATATGGTGTCTTTGCAGTCCGGAATCTTCTCTCAGTGTTCTTGCTTACGCATTTGCAGCATGTGTCATTGCAGCAGGAGTTCTCAACACAATTTTTGCCATTATTAACTCTCCACACAATCACGAATGGGGGTTGAATCTTCTGTTAGGTCTGATTGAAGGAGGTATTGGTATTTGGCTCTTCTGTCTCCCTCAGAACGTGCTTATCACAACTTTTATCTACACGGTTGGAATTTATCTCATATTCGTCACCATAACTGCAATTTGTGCCACCTGCTCCCTTTATAATACATCTTCCGATTGGACGGGATGGTTATTGGCACTGCTTTTATGCACATTGGTATTCGCGATCATATTTATTGCCGGTCCTATCGGTGGTGGTATCGCGGTATGGCTTTATATCGGTATATCCTTTATATCTTTCGGATTATACAGAATATGTTTTGCTTCCAAACTGCGCCGTATAAACAATTATATCAGCAAGTAATAAATTAAATAATCCTTTATAATTCAGGCACGTTGTCATTTCTTTCCGACATGTGCCTGTTTTTTTG
>CAZXHO010000366.1:0-2463 GCA_964640365.1 uncultured Sangeribacter sp.
AAATAATTTATCAGCTAATTTTATAATATTCGTAGTCTGAATATAGGTTAAATGACGCGAATCTTCGCGAATATTGTAGTTGCAGATTATCCGACATATTCCCATAACTATCCGGGACACGACAATGCGCATCCCGGATTTTGTCAGAATATGAAGAAAAGTGATAGCTCAGAGAGATGCAACCACTTCAATTTCTACAAGCGCCTGTTTCGGAAGTTCCTTCACAGCAAAAGCCGCACGTGCCGGATACACAGCCTTAAAATATTGAGCGTATACCTCATTCATTGCACCAAACAGACTCATGTCAGCAAGATATACGGTAGTCTTCAAAACATTGTCGAGTGTTGCTCCAGCCTCGGCAAGTATGGCTTGAATATTCTCGATGCTCTGAGCTGTCTGAGCCTTAATGTCTGAAGGCATCTCTCCATTAGCAGCATTGATGGGAAGCTGGCCGGATACAAAGATAAGATTACCCGACATTACTGCCTGACTGTAAGGGCCGATGGCTCCCGGTGCTTTCGGAGAATTAATTTCAGTTTTCATGTTGTGTTTAATTGTCAAGATTATATTTTAATTTCTAATAAAATAGACTGCCAATCTATTGTCAGTCCTGTTTCATACCACAAAATTAACAATATTTTTCATTCTTCCAAAGCAACCTTATTTTATTTCAAGATTAAATAAATTACTGCCCCTACACAACCAAGCAAAAAAAGGATTAATGTTCCCCATCTTACGATAAAGCCCGGTTGGCGCATCATTATTTTATTAACCTTATCACTGTGAGAATCATTATCTTTCATTCTTTTCCAAGTTCAAGCTGATTTCTTATTAATTCAAAATAAACTCCACGTTGCGCCACAAGCTCTTCATGAGTTCCTTGTTCTGCTATTTTGCCTTTATCAAGCACTACTATATTATCCGCATCTCTAACAGTGCTCAACCGGTGAGCCACAATAACCATTGTCCTACCTTTGGAGAAACTTGCAAGATTTTCGGATATCTGCTTCTCATTCCCGGTGTCAAGCGAATTTGTAGCCTCATCAAAAAATAGGAATTGTGGTGATTTATAGATGGCTCTTGCAATCAGCACCCTTTGTTTCTGACCCTGACTAAGACCCTGACCATCCGTTCCGATCATAGTGCCATACCCATGTGGCATAGTGGTTATAATTTCTGTCACATTAGCCAGACGTGCCGCTTCTTCCACCCTTCCCATATCAATCTCCTCATTATCCATAGCTATATTTCTTGCTACAGAATCAGAAAATATATAACCGTCCTGCATCACTGTCCCACAACGGCTGCGCCAAAAGTCAAGATTAATCTTACGCAGATCTTCTCCTCCTATTGAGATGCTGCCTTCAACAGGCTGATAGAAGCCGAGCAGAAGTTTTACAAGAGTTGTCTTTCCACTTCCGCTTGCCCCGACTATAGCAGTGGTCTTATCGGCTGGAATGGTAAGATTAATATTATCAAGTACACGCTTATTCCCCATTCCGCTATAACTGAAGGAGAGAGCTTTTATCTCTATATCTGCCTTCTCGGGGATACTGTCTACGGGCCTTTCAAGATTTTCTTCCGGCTTATGGTGAACTTCATTTATACGCTCTATTCCTATTTGTACGTCCTGCCATGAATAGATAAACCTTACCAGTTGGTCGACAGGCACATTAAGCTGACCCACAATATACTGTATTGATAGCATCATGCCCAGTGTAAGAGTTCCGTCAATCACAAGCGCAGCCGTCATCACGGTTATTACGATATTTTTTACCTCATTTATCAGTTTGCTTCCTGCCTCCTGTTTCTGTTGCAACTTCGTTGAGACCACAGTGGCATCAAAAAGATCCGCCTGAGTGTCTTCCCATTCCCATCTCTGTCTCCTTTCACAATTCTGAAGCTTTATATCCTGCATCCCCTCAAGAATCTGCATCGCCTTATTCTGACTCTTTGCCTGTAGATCAAAAAATTCATAGTCTACAGCTTTACGCTTATAAAGAAAGATGCTGATCCAGATCACATACAAAAGACTGCCGATTAAAAACACCAGAAAAATCACCCAGTTATAATATAGCAGTACGCCACCGAGAACTACTACCGTGAAAACCGCAAACGCAGTCATCAGCGATTCGGCAGTCATGAACCCCTCCAACCTGCGGTGATCCTGAATACGCTGCAAGATATCCCCCCTCAATTTTGTGTCGAAAAAGGCCATTGGAAGCTTCATCAGCTTCAGAAAGAAAGCAGACAAGAGAGAAATATTTACTCTTGTGCTGATATGGAGAAGCAACCACCTGCGTATAAATTCCACAGCTGTACTTCCTGCCACCAGCATCAGTTGTCCGAACAATATCAGAAGTATGAAATTGAAATTTTTCTGATGAATGCCCTTGTCTACAATTGCCTGAGTAAGAAAAGGAAATACCAATTGAAGAACCGCCGCTATCACGATACCCAACG
>CAZXHO010000367.1:0-2452 GCA_964640365.1 uncultured Sangeribacter sp.
AGGCTTCTTTATAATTGCTAAGCATTTCCTCCAAAAATGGTGGTATATTTTCATTATCCCATTCAGACTCCTTGCTATAGCCTATGATTGGATTTTCCTCATCATAGCCGGAAATTATGACATAAGCACCGTGACTATTATTGAAAATATAATAAGAATTGTCATTGTCAAGAGAAGAGAGGGGTATGCTTTCCACATCATTATTGCTTCTGCTTACTTCAAAGCCGGAATTCTTAAACCATTCCAAAGCTATCCCGAAAGCTGTATGTTGAGATATTTCTGCCCGAACTGCTACAGAAATAAAAATCACAAATATAAGCAATAAAAATTTTCTATTCATAATTATACATGTCTTTCGTTAAGTGATCCTTTTTCAAAATTATTGTAAAGATATATAAAAAACATAATATTTTATGTACTTTATTAAGGTTAATATGGTAATTATATTTGTCTATAATGAGAGATATTAATGTATTATGCTTCTTTTTAGCATGATGCAAATATTTATTAGGATCTAATCACCAGGATAATCACCGGCGATATTAACTGTGCCAATTGAATCCCACAGGACAAGGTTGTTGTTACGTGTCCGAGGGTCAAGTCGCGTCGGGCCTTGAGCAGTCGAGTGAGTATGATGCGTATATCAGCCGTGGTCCAGTCCATGTTGGCGAAGTCAACTATTGAAAGGAATTTCATATTTGTGCTTCACAATCATACTGCGAAATGTCTATTCTCGGGAGCTTACTATCTTTGCTTATGACTTTCCCTATGAACATGTCACATTCCTCTTTCGTAATCTTCTTCCTGATATACGCATAATAGAGAAAATCAAGGGTTGTAAGATAAGTTATTCCATGATCAGAACAATACTTCTTAATATCACGAAGGTTGCTACTTCCGAGTACATCGTGGTTGTCTCTGCAATAAACCATACAAGCACTCTCACCGCGTCCCATTGTCTGAAGCAACCGGGCAAATTCCCGAATAGACTCTCCTTTGGGATCAAACTTTATATTTGAGATCCTTGAACTGAAAAACTGCAGAGTGTTATCAATTTGTGTCTTTGTCTCCCGAATCTTTATCACTTCATCATAGACCACGTCAAGGAGGAGATACTGATACTCGGGGAAAATATCGAGTAACAAACTAAACTGTTCAGCTTTGATGAAGTGTATGATTACATCTGCATCAAGAACTATTTTCGTCTTATTCCCCATACACTCCTATTTTGTTTAGAAGTTCTCGGTAATGACCTTCCGATATTTTTCCCTCATCATAGAGTTTTCTTGCTTTCTCACCAAAATTTCCTATGACCAAGTTCTCATTGCCGGGAAGATAGAGCGACGTGTCGTATCCGTATTCTTGAGCAGTCTTCATTGCTGGATATAAGTATATAGAATCTCGTTCTGTTCGGCTAATGAATTTGGTATCGCAAAGACGATTTAAGATTGCCTGACGCGATACTGAAAAATAATGCTCCATACGTATCACTGTAGCCAATGAAACAGATCCTTTCAATTCCCCGGCGGGTATCATTTGAAGAATTGCATTATAAGGCATCAGGAATCTAAGGGCAAACGCATCTGCACATTGTTCAGCCTCACTCTTGCCTCTTTCAGCTCCACAGTTATGTGGCATCGGGTTCTTCTCTATATACAGGTGGTATAGTTCGTGAGCTATAGTGAAATGTTGTCGCCCTATGGGCTGGTTGCTATTGATTAATATAAAACGTTCCCCATTGGGACTCTTCAGACTCATCCCGGAAAAATTCTTTGAAAGCGGACGAAAAATTGTGAGAACGTTAAGTTTCAGCAGTAAGCTTTTCAAATTAACCGCTTGTGTGTCACTGAGTCCTATCCTTTGACGGAATTCAGAGACCTGTTGGTCAATAAGATTTAATAGTGCTACCTTCATTTTGCATCAATCGCCTCCATTTTCAAATATGATTTGACTATATCCTTGAAACGAACAATTTCAATAACGTCTTCATCGGTGAGTCCATCAAGACGGAAGGCAGAAGCAAGAATCATAGCATCTGTGTTTTCATTCTCCTCAAATAGTATATACATATCACAGCCGAAAAGATCTGAAACTTTTTCAAGTAGATCATAAGGAGCTTCCCTTTCTCCAGATTCATAATTACTGTAAGCAGAACGGGTTATGCCGAGAGCCTGTGCTATATCCTCTTGGGTATAACGGGCGGCTTCTCTGAGTTTTTTTAGGTTCGTTGCTATGATATTGCTCATAATTGTGATTTTCTTTCGTGTGGCAAAATTAATAAATATTTTTAATATTCCAACAATTTGACACAGCTAATAGTTTAAATCGAAGTTTCGTATAAGGTTCAACTTTGTTGATTAATAGCACTTTGCTTATGTGTTCTTATCGTGATTATAAGTAGGTTCAGAGAGTATGCTCTAACAATAAGATCGTTCAATACACTTTAACTTTT
>CAZXHO010000368.1:0-2452 GCA_964640365.1 uncultured Sangeribacter sp.
CTGACATTCTGGGGAGTTTACACTTGTATTTTCATATGGACCTTCATCCTCTTTACAGGCATTATATGGAAGCCAAGGTGGATAAGAAAGGTCATTGGTATAATTTTCAATTGGAAGTGGCTCAAGAAATGGCAATCAGCTGCCAATAATCTTGGAGACAATATGGTAGCAACTTCAAAAGAATTGCGTACGAAGCCTTTCAGATTTTGGCTCGAGGTTTTTGGTGGTACGGCTCTTTCTTGGACTTCCCGCTATCTTGTTGTGAATGCTCTTTTCCTTGGATTTATTATGCAAGATGATCCATGGCAATGGGTAATATTTGCCAGACAGTTCATAATTTGGGTAGTCTTGATGATAAGTCCTACTCCCGGTGGTTCCGGATTGAGTGAATGGCTATTTTCTGAATATTATGGAGATCTTGTCCCTACAGCCGGAATGGCTCTTATTCTTGCAATCTTTTGGAGGGTGATTTCGTATTATGTATATTTAATTATTGGTGCAATTATTGTGCCCGGATGGTTGAAAAATACCCTTCAAAGAATTCATCATGTCAAAACGGAGTCAACCCAACAAAAAGCATAGATTATAAATTTTTCAGATAAAATTTTTATTATGACAGACGCTTTTGATCCCAATAGATTCATAATAATCATTCCTGCGCGTTACAATTCCAATCGTTTCCCAGGGAAGCCTTTAGCTAAACTCGGAGGAGAAGAGATGGTTGTAAGGGTATGTCGAATAGCTTCTGAAACAGGTGTCAGAGTAGTTGTTGCGACAGATGATGACAGGATCAAAAGCTGCGTGGAATCATATGGATATGATGTGGTGATGACTTCCGCCAACCACAAAAGTGGAACAGATAGAGTATATGAGGCTTTTTGCAGATTGAACACTAATTCTGAATTCATAATCGATCTCCAAGGAGATGAACCTTTTATAACTTCATCACAGTTGAAGCAGCTCATGGAGGGTCTTACAACGGAACATAACAATGAAATAGCCACGTTGGTTAAAATCTTTAATAAGGAGAACGGATTTGAGTCTTTGTTTGATCCCAACATGGTAAAGGTGACCCGGAAAAATAATGGAGACGCCCTATATTTTTCAAGAAGTATAATTCCCTACATAAGAGGAGTGGAATGGAAAAAATGGCTGGATGAATATGTATTTCATGTTCATATTGGGGTATATGGCTTCTCGTCAAAAATTCTTGGAGAAATCACCACTCTGCCACGCAGTCCTCTTGAAATTGCAGAAAAGCTTGAGCAGTTGCGTTGGCTGGAGAATGGATATAGAATAAAGACAATTCTTACAGAAGGTGAATCTTTTGGAATAGATACGCCTGAAGATCTCGCCAAGGCGGAAGAAAAACTTTTGTCTATATAACGTGCTTTCTGAAAGCACAATTTTAGACAATAATTAAATCAATCTTAATTAAAGAGAAAACAGCAGTAGCAAAAAGATTAATTGCAGCTAATTTATCAAAATTAAATATATGAAACTCTCATATATCCCTTGCTTTTCCCAACACAATTAATTAATTTTGTATCCAAATACAATCACCTCAAATCAGGTAAAAGTCTAATGAAAAAGAGTGCACTTCAAAGAGTAAGGGCAGAATATCAGCCCAAGCTACCAAAAGCCCTTCAGGGTCCGGTGAAACTTAAAATCGGTGAATCAACAGAATCAGTAGCCGATCAGGAAGAAATCAAGAAACTTTTCCCCCATACTTATGGTCTTCCAATTGTTCAGTTCGAAGAGAGCGATAAGGAAGAACGAGTAGAGGAACCTTTTAATGTCGGCATTATACTATCCGGCGGACAGGCTCCCGGCGGACATAACGTAGTAAGCGGTATTTTTGATGGAATCAAGCGTCTAAATAAAGAATCCAGACTGTACGGCTTCCTAATGGGTCCCTCAGGTTTCATCAATCATCAGTATATGGAACTTACTGCCGGATATATCAAGGATTTCCGTAATACAGGAGGTTTTGATATTATCGGTTCAGGAAGAACAAAACTTGAAACTCCCGAGCAATTTGAGGCAGGTCTTAAAGTATTGAAAGAACTCAATATTAAAGCACTTGTCATTATCGGTGGCGATGATTCTAATACTAATGCCGCTGTACTTGCAGAATATTATAAGAATATTGGTGCCGGGGTGCAGGTGATAGGTGTTCCTAAGACAATCGACGGTGACTTGAAAAACAAATGGATTGAAACTTCTTTTGGTTTTGACACCGCATGTAAGGTTTACAGCGAGGTGATAGGTAATATTCAGCGTGACTGTAATTCTGCTAAGAAATATTACCACTTCATCAAGTTGATGGGCCGTTCGGCATCTCATATCGCACTTGAGTGCGCACTTGAGACTCAGCCTAATGTATGTCTTATTTCTGAAGAAGTCCTTGCAAAGCGTATGACTCTCGACAACATCGTAAATTATCTTTGCT
>CAZXHO010000369.1:0-2441 GCA_964640365.1 uncultured Sangeribacter sp.
AACTAAGGCACAGATCCAGCCGGAACACTGTAAGATTTTGGGATCCCATTTCAGTTTTTTGGCTGTCTCCATTGTGCCACGCGCGAAGAAGATCGCTCTTTCGTCATTATCCGCACGATTGCTTCCTATCGGGTCTTCATCTTCCTCAAGTTTCTGGAAATAATCGTCATTGTCGATGAAATATACTTGAATTCGAGATGGTTGGAGGGAAGCAACTTTAATAATAAGGGGATGATCGTCATCATCAATAATGATATTTACCCCTGAAAGACGAATCACTTCGTGAAGTTGGTTTCGACGTTCGTTAACTGCTCCGAATTTGGGCATGAAAGTTCTGACTTCAAAGCCTTTCTCCTGCATACCCTGAGCGAGATCTCTGCCAAGTGATGCATTGGGAGTGGAGGTAAGATAGGTAGCGATTTCTTGATTGATGAAGAGTATTCGGTTGTTTGTCATGCTGCTTGATTTCTGCCGGACTTGTTGCCGGTTCACTGCCGTGCCACATCGGAAAGAATATGCTCTCCATGGTGTCTCCGGCAAAACAATGTGCAAAGTTAATAATTTTTTTAATGGTAGTAATGATTTTAGTACCGTTAAGACTGAATTTTAAATAACTTTAATATAAAAGAGGCTTTTTTCTGTGGAGAGGTTGGCAAGATAATGAATAAATTACTAATTTTGCATCTTGAAAACAACCACCCTGAGAGCAGTGACATGTAAGAAAAAGTATTTCTTATTCTTTTTCTGCTCTGAATTTGTATAAAACAGCAATAAAATAGGGCAATGAGAATATTAAGAACCATTGATGACGTAACCCGCTATGTGGCTGAGCAAAAGAAACGCGGGGCATCTGTTGGACTTGTACCCACGATGGGGGCTCTTCATGAAGGGCATCTATCTCTTGTGGAGAAGGCTGTTGCGGAAAATGGTGCGGCTATAGTCAGTGTTTTTGTGAATCCGACACAATTTAACAATCCCACTGACCTTGCTACTTATCCGCGCGACGAGGAAACAGATTTCAAGTTGTTGGCGGCTGCCGGTGCTTCTGCAGTGTTTGCTCCGTCTGTGGAAGAAATCTATCCGGGGGGTGTGGAAAATCAACCTCACCATGTATTCAGCCTCGGACAAGCAGCTGAAGTTATGGAAGGGAAATACCGACCGGGTCATTTTCAGGGAGTGGCACAAATTGTAAGCCTACTGTTCCGAATCGTCAATCCGACAAGGGCTTACTTCGGTGAAAAAGATTTTCAACAGATAGCGGTAATTCGTAATATGATAAAAAGCGAAGGTATCGATGTGGAGATTGTAGCTTGTCCAATAAAACGGGCTTCAGACGGCCTGGCGCTCTCGAGTAGAAATGCCTTGCTTACTCCCGAGCAACGGAAAGTGGCTCCTGAAATTCATGCAGCTTTGAAAGATAGTGTAGAATATAGTCTCACTCATTCTGTAAAGGCTACTCACGATACAGTTGTGGAACGCATAGATGCCATTCCACATATGAAAGTTGAATATTTTGAGATAGTGGATGCACGGACATTGTCGTCTGTGGATGAATGGGTAGAATCTCCTTGGATAGTAGGATGCATCACAGTTTATTGCGGTAAAGTCAGACTAATTGACAATATTGCATATCGTGTTCCAAAAGAATGAAATCATGCTTATTGAAATGATGAAATCAAAGATTCACCGAGTCACTGTTACAGAGGCGAATCTGAATTATATCGGGAGTATAACGGTTGACAGAGCCTTATTAAAGGCTGCCAATATTCTTGAAGGGGAAAGAGTTTGGATTGTTGACAATAACAATGGAGAACGTTTCGACACCTATACTATAGGAGGAGAAGAGGGGAGCGGTGTCATTTGTCTCAATGGAGCGGCTGCGAGGAAAGTTCAGCCCGGTGATGTAATTATTATTATGTCTTATGCACAAATGACTCCTGAAGAGGCTAAAACATTTAAACCTGTGGTGATTTTCCCAGACACTTCCACTAACAGGCTTTAAAGTAAAACCGGTTTTCCCAATAACGCTAAAAAATTAAATATAGAAAGTAATATATGTTTAAAAACCTGTCGGATCGTCTTGAGCGGTCGTTTAAAATCCTTAAAGGTGAAGGCAGAATCACCGAGATTAACATAGCTGAGACACTTAAGGATGTCAGAAGAGCCCTTCTTGACGCCGATGTCAATTATAAAGTTGCTAAAAGTTTCACCGATACCGTTAAACAAAAGGCTTTAGGTCAGAATGTCATCAATGCTCTAAAACCTAAGGAGCTGATGATTAAGATTGTGCATGATGAGCTGACTACTCTCATGGGTGGGCAGGAGTCACCTCTAAATCTTGCAGGAAATCCAACTGTCATTCTCATGTCCGGTCTCCAAGGTTCCGGTAAAACAACTTTTTCAGGCAAACTTGCTAAGAAACTCAAGTCAAGTAAAGGTAA
>CAZXHO010000370.1:0-2434 GCA_964640365.1 uncultured Sangeribacter sp.
CTTAATCTTGAGCGCCGGGATACGACGGCTGCCCTTAATGACCTTGACCAAGCTCTGACTCTTTCTAAAAGTCTGATTAATCCATATCTTTTGAGAGCTGCCATTGAATGGAAAAGGAAAGAATGGGACAAGGCCGGTGAAGACATAGACGCTGCTATTCGACTGCGTCCCGAAGTTGCAGACCTCTATGTAAACCGTGCCTTCATCCGATATAATTCCGATGATTTTTTCGGAGCAATGAGCGATTATAATTATGCGCTCGAACTTGACCCGCATAATGGTGCCGCTCTGTTTAATAGGGCTCTATTACGTTATGAGGTGAAAGATCTTGAACGTTCTGAAAACGACATGTCTACAGTTCTCGAGATAGATCCTGCAAATTTCCATGCGCTCTATAACCGCGGCCTAATAAGACTTGAGCAGAATAAAAACAAGGAAGCTCTTTCCGACTTTGAAGCCATCACAAGGAAATATCCAAGATTCTACCCTGTGTATTATGCAATGGCAGAGGCACATAGAAATTTGGGGGATATGAGAACGGCAATGCAAATGGCATATCATGCTGACGATTTAGTTAAGAAATATGTCAAGAATCCGGAAAAGAATCCTCTTGACCGTCCGACAATTGCTGCTGCCGAAAGCTATGATTCCAAGGAAAAAAACGAACACGAGGAATCGGAAAATGAGGTTATGGATAAGTTCAATCGACTTGTCACCGTCTCGGATGCTGTTGAAACTCAACTCACCTACAATGAAAAGATTAAAGGAAGGGTGCAGGATAGGAATGTTCAGGTTGAACCGGAACCTATCTTTGCTCTTACACTCTCAGAAACTCCTGTGACTCTTAAATCCGTCTCAAATTACTTTAGAGATCTCGACGATCTTAATCAGCAGCATTATATTTCACGCCAGTTCTATCTTAATCCCGGAATTCCTTCAGCTTTTGATGAAGATGATGCCCAAAGGCTATTCGGTTATGCTGATGAGCTAAAAGAACTAATTGCCAACGGCAAAGCGCGTCCTATAGATCGTCTTGCACTGGGAATTACGCTCACAATGTTGAAAAACTACCCGGAGGCTATAGATCAGTTCGATAAGATTATTGAGAAAGATGATAAATTCACTGTGGCTTACATGGCAAGAGCTTTTGCAAAATTTGCTAATGCTCGAGCAGAAGAATTAATAAAATCACAGAATTCCGATAAAAATAATCTTCTGGAAAGAAGAAAGTATGCTATGGCTCTTCAAGAGGTTATAAATGATTATGACAAGGCTTTGCAATTGAACCCGAGACTTGTATTCGCATGGTTTAACAAGGGTAATATATATTACTCAACCGGTGATTACACTTCAGCCTTACAATGTTTTGGCGAAGCTATTAAAACTGACCCCAATTTTGGAGAAGCATACTTCAACCGTGGTCTTACATATCTGCAGAACGGCAATAAAAAATTTGCGTTTGCCGATCTCTCCAAAGCCGGGGAACTCGGAGTTCTTCCCTCTTACAACATCTTGAAGCGTATGCAGTAACATTTTCCATATATTATATGAAAAATTAAATCGAGTTGGGAATATTTTTCCCAACTCGATTTAATTTTAACAGAATACTAAAAAGAAATAGGGCGTGCCATTTTGATACGCCCTACCTCCATTTGAAATTTCTTATGATTATTCACCTGCTTTTGCAGCTGCACCACGAGCTGCACGAGTGAGCTGAACAGCACAAACAACTGCATTCTTGGCATTCATAAGCTCAAGACCCTCAAAGTGGAGATCACCTACTGCGAGACTCTTTCCAAGACCAAGATGATCAACGTTTACTACCAAGCGATCAGGAATCTGATCATAGATAGCTTTAACTTTGAGTTTGCGAAGCGAAAGAGTAAGCTTACCACCGGCCTTTACACCTTCAGCATGACCTTCGATAGTTACAGGCACTTCCATAATGATTGGTTTATCTTTGCCAACTTCAAGAAAATCGATGTGAAGAACTGTGTCTTTAACAGGCTGGAACTGGAGTTCTTTCATTACGGCAACTCGCTTGTCACCATTAATGTCGAGATCAATCTCGAAAATATCTGGAGAATAAATGAGTTTACGAACATCCTCAGCCTTTACAACGATATCTGTTGTAATAAGACCGCGCTTGCCGTCAACGTCTACTACTTTTTCCCCTGCCTTGAGTGGACCTTCGTAGGGAAGATCTACGATTTTTCCACCATTAAGAACTGCGGGAATTTTTCCTTCTGCACGTAAAGCCTTTACTGACTTTTTGCCAAGCTCTGTACGAGGTTCGGCGTTAAGTTGAAATTTTTTCATTTTTAATTGTTGTGTTACTCAAAATAAGTTTTTGCTCCGGCTGATTCGCCTTTGGGAGCCGCCAACACTCCTCATGGAAGTGTGGCAACAGATTTCCCATCACACGTTTTTGCTC
>CAZXHO010000371.1:0-2431 GCA_964640365.1 uncultured Sangeribacter sp.
CTGATAAACCCTTTGTTCTGCATTTTTTGTTGTTTTATTGTTGTTTATTGTTTTCTCTTTGTATAAACCGAAAATGCGGATGCAAGCCGCATACAATTTTTCAGCTTGCAAATATAGCTTAAAATTTTGACCTAAGACGCATTTCCTTTGTGAAAAATAGTGTTTTTATCTTATTTTGAAGAAAAATTAAGCCTCTTTGCACTATCCAATGAAATTTATTTGCTACTTTTGAACTCGAATAATCTTAACTGATGCGAATGATTCGTAGCAACAGATACATCTATTGTGTGCTCTGGATTCTGGTTTTGACCGGTATCCTTGCTTCTTGTGCTTCTATCGGAAATCCTTCCGGTGGCCCACGCGATGAAGATCCTCCACGGTTTGTGAGAGCTAACCCAGCTCCCGGATCTTTGAATGTCAACAAACAGAAAATTGAAATTGAATTCGATGAGTTGGTAAATGTGAAAGATGCTTTCACCAAAGTAATTGTCTCCCCGGTGTCCAAGTCTACTCCAAGGGTTTCTTCGCTTGGTAGAAAAGTGACTGTGCAATTTACTGACACTCTATTGCCAAACACTACCTACACCATAGATTTTGCGGATGCAATTGAGGATAACAACGAAAGCAATAAGCTCCAAGGCTTCACTTATTCTTTTGCTACCGGCGACGTGCTTGATACACTTCAGATTTCCGGAATGGTGCTATCCGCAGATGCTCTCGAACCGCAACAGGGCGTACTGGTAGGGGTGTATTCAAATCTGGCTGACTCTGCGTTCTCCACTCTTCCTTTGGAAAGAATTGCGAAGACAGACGACCGAGGCAGGTTTTCAATACAAGGTCTTGCGCCCGGAGAATACCGGATTTTCTCCCTTCTCGACACTGACAACGATTATAAACGTGCCAATCCGGAAGAGTCAATGTCTTTTTACGATTTTAGCATTGTCCCCACTTCCGAAAGGGTTAATGCAGTGGATACGGTGTTTAACCTCTTGACAGGAGCGGTTGATACAGTCCTTAATCGCGAACGAACACGTTTCCTTCCCAATGATATACTTCTGAGGTCTTTCGAGAGCGACTACAAGTCGCAATTTCTTCAGAAATATGAGAGGGTTGACTCTACCCGAATGAGATTTATTTTTAATGCGCCTTCCGATACTCTCCCCACCATTGATCTGGTGGGAATAGAGGGTTATAAAGATTGGTGGATTTTGGAGCGTTCGGAGAAAAATGATACCTTGACCTATTGGATTGGTCCCAAGAGTTTGGTGTCTACCGACAGTATACGTGTCTCTGCCACTTATCTGCGTACTGATTCGACGCAGAATCTTTCTCTGACTACAGACACGCTCAAGTTATTTACCCAACGTCCGAAAGCGGTTAAAAAGAAGGAAAAGAAAAAGAAGGATGAAGATGCCGACACTGTGCCTCCAAGGATTCCTCCATTGGGCTTCAGAGTGCTGTCACAGTCTGCTCACGAAGTCTACCTTCCCTTGTTCATGGAATTTGACACACCTCTTACGCGTCTCGATTCCTCGGCATTCCATCTTGAAGTTATGGTGGATACGCTTTGGAGTCCTGTGAAAAAAGCTTGGAAAACTGAAAGAGTTGACAGCCTTAATCCCAGGCGGTTTAAGATTGAATATCCGTGGGAATACGGTACGGAATACCGGCTGACGGTCGATACACTTGCTGCAACGGGAATATATGGGCTTGAAACCGACCCGTTAGAGCACAAATTCAAAATTAAGGCTGAGGAGGAATATTGTGCCATTACGTTCACTATTGTCAATTTCACTGACACGGTGCCGGCTTTCGTGGAATTGCTCAACACGTCAGACTCTCCCATAAGAAGGCAACCGGTGGTAAACGGTAAGGTTACGTTTCAATATTTGCCACCCGGAAAATACTATGCCCGTATTTATGAAGACTTTAATGGGAACGGTATGTACGATACCGGTAATTTCGACCTGAAGCAGCAACCGGATATGGCATACTATTATCCTAAGGTGATCAATCTGAAGAAAAACTGGGAAAAATCGGAAACATGGAATGTTTTTGAAACCGCCGTAGATATGATGAAGCCCGAAAACATAAAGAAGAATAAACCGGCTTCAGATAAGCGTAAGAGTGGTAAGAAGGATGAAAACGGCGAGGAAGAAGAGGATGAAGAATTATTTGATCCTACCCGCAATCCTTTTGATCCTAATGATAAGGGACGCCGTAATCAGTCTACTCGGCGTTGACAAGATAATTACAAAAGATACAGGATGCATGACGAACTGCCGTCATGCATCCTGTATCTTTTTTGCAGTATATTATTACCTACCGGATTTAGGTCATGTCAGATATTAACCGATGAGTGTTTACCGGTTCTTATACATCTCCTCGTAATACCTTTCGTATTCCCCCGAGGTGATGTTGTCCATCCAGT
>CAZXHO010000372.1:0-2428 GCA_964640365.1 uncultured Sangeribacter sp.
AAAAGCAACTTTCTCAGGAATTTGAGAAACCCTATTTCATCAATCTTACAGACAAAGTGAGAAAGGATTATGCTGATCCAACGATAAAAGTTTATCCTCCCGGGAAAGAAATTTTTGCCGCCTTCGATGCCTCTCCATTTGAAGAGACAAAAGTTGTGATAATAGGCCAGGATCCATATCATGGACCCGGACAGGCGAACGGACTCTGTTTTTCTGTGGCTCCCGGTGTTCCTTTCCCGCCATCCCTAATGAATATTTTTAAGGAAGTTAATAGCGACACCGGTGCTCCAATTCCGCAAAATGGAGATTTAAGCCGCTGGGCAAAGCAAGGTGTGCTCTTATTAAATTCATCATTAACGGTGAGAGAACATCAGCCAAAATCTCATTCCGGAATAGGTTGGGAAACATTTACTGATGCTGCCGTAGAAGCTCTGGCTCAATCAAAAGAAAATCTCGTATTTATGCTCTGGGGATCGGATGCTATAAAGAAGGGAAGCAGGATAGACCGCAATCGACATCTGGTGCTTACTTCGCCGCATCCATCGCCATTATCGGCACATAGAGGATTTTTCGGAAATCATCACTTTTCAAAGGCAAATGATTATCTTGTTGAACATGGGAAAACTCCTGTGATATGGTGAAGGGAGGAGTAATTTTAATATTAATGGTTGGATATGCCTCTTCGGCACTCACTGCCAACGTCAAAGAGTATGATTTCAAAGATGATATTTATGACGTAAGAACAGTTACGCTCAGACAGGCGGGAGAGTTTATGTCTCCACCTGTTATTGATCTTGGAACTCAAAATAAATTAGTGCTGAACTTTGACATAATGGGGGATAGTCATAATTATCTACGGTGCCGTCTTGTACATTGCAATTACGATTGGACACCTTCAAATCTTCTTGACAGTGAGTTTGCCGAAGGATTTAATGAAATAGAAATTTCTGATTTCGCCTATTCATCCAATACCTATGAACATTATGTCAATTATAATTTAGAGTTTCCGCAATCGGAATTTAAGCCTATTGTAAGCGGTAATTATCTCCTTCAGGTATATCCGGAAAACTCTCCGGATGATATTTTATTTCAGGAAAAGTTTTATGTTTCTGAAAACAATGTCAATATAAAGGGAGATGTTTCGGGCATAACAGATAAAGGATTCAATACTGAATATCAGCAACTTTCCCTTGAAATAGATCTCACGGATCTGAATAACACGGATCCATATAGAGATATTATAGTTACTGTAACTCAGAACAATCGGCCCGAAACAACTAAAGTTATTAATTCACCAACAAGGAGAACCGGACAAAAATTATATTATGAACATGAAAGAAATCTAATATTCAATGCCGGGAATGAATATCGTAGATTCGAAATCGTCAGGGCTGATTATCCGGGGATGCATGTGGATTCTGTGAGTCATTTGGGAGGGGTTTGGCATGCATATCTTTTAATCGATGAAGAGAGGGTTAATAAAGAATATAGTTTTGACAGTACTCAGAACGGAAGGTTTCTTATAAATGAATATTCTTCCTCCGACCCTAATCTTGGCGCAGATTATATTAAGGTTCATTTTTTACTTTCTTCACCAGAGTTGAGAGGGAAGGAGATATATGTGGATGGCGATTTTACACGTCATACCTTTACGGAATATAATAAAATGCGTTTTGATCCTGTCCGCGGGCTCTACACGGCTTGTATTCCATTGAAACAGGGAAGCTATAACTATCAATATGTCGTGGTAGGAGATTCGGGAGTGGTTCCCTCGGCAGAACGGATTGAAGGGAATTTCTATGAAACTTCTAATGAATATCTTGTAAATGTTTATCTGCGCTTGCCGGGTTCAAGAGGAGACAGACTGATCGGGAGTATAGTAATGTAAGTTGGGTAAAATTAAAACGGAGACATGAAAGTGGATAAATCATGTCTCCGTTTAAAATTTCATATTTACTTTTATTCTCGAGCAAGAATAAGAGCGGAATAAGGAGCGATGGAAATCTTTCCTCCCTTGAAAGTTCCCAGGGTTCCTTGATGTTCAATTTTACCGTCCTGAGCAACTATCATCCACTTTCCTTTAGGTACACTCACTTCTTGTTCTTCGGAAGCACCGTTAAGAATAACCTTTATCTCTTTCCATTCATCACCGTTGGCATTGTCTTTAAGAGAATATGAGATAAGGTTGGGCGTTTTAGATGAATCGATTTTGTCGAATACAAGATGCTTGGAAATATCTTCAGCCGAAGTCATCCTGAATGCAGGATGAGCTTTCCTCAAAGCTATCAGCTCCTTATAGTAATTAAACTGATCGGCATATTTAGATTTGTTTTCCCAATTTATTGCATTGATGGAATCCGGACTTTTATATGAGTTATGCACTCCCTGTTTATCGCGGAATACCTCTTCTCCGGCAAACATGAAAGGT
>CAZXHO010000373.1:0-2408 GCA_964640365.1 uncultured Sangeribacter sp.
TCCGATCTGTTATTGCGCTGCTGGTAGCCGCCCTGGTTGTTGCGCTGCTGGTAACCGCCTTGGTTATTGCGCTGCTGGTAACCACCTTGCATACGGTTGTTGCCGTAATTGTTCTGACGGGGCTGATAATTATTCTGACGGGGTTGATAACCCATACGTGGCTGATATCCACCCTCGTTATTCTGTTGGAAAGAGCTATCTGCTGCAGATTCGGTCTTTTCTACCTCACCTTCTGCTGCAGTAGCCGGTCTTTGCTGGTAGGACTGCTGTCCATATGATGGACGGTCATAATGATTATTGTAATTGTTACGGGTGTAACCTGTAGAACGCTGCTGATAGCCATAAGGACGTTGCTGATAACCCTGACGCTCACCGTATGTACGGTTCATCTGTGGTCTCTCTCCGTTCTGATGCTCATCATTAGGATAGTTAACCTTTTCATAACGGTTGTCCGCATCCCCGCTCTCAGTGGCACCTGCAGTCGGAGCTACACCGATTCTCGGACGTTTGGGTTTCTTTTCTGATTCCATCTTTTGTGTTTTCTGATTGTTTCTTAAAAGGTCATTTCTGCCATCACGGCTCAAGACCTCAGAAAGGGGTTATTGTTTATGAGTTTAAAGTTTTTGAAATGAGCTATTTATTTGTCAATAAATTAAAATAAACGACATCAAAATCAATATGGGCACATGCTGTCCGCATGCTCCCGATTGCCACAAAATTAATATATTTTTTTTATTTTTGCAAACATGCCCATTTAAAACTATAGAAAAGATTCAAAATCACCTCTTTTTGTGAAAAAAGACCTCTATTTCACATAGCCGAATGCACTTTTCTAAGTAAACAGGTAACTTTTACTAAACAGAGTCAATCTCTTAAATACTATAAAATTAGCGGTGCACTACCGAATTTTACAAATTCTTTGCGCACCGACTTATTATTTAATAGAAAAATATGATAATTTATGTTTCATCAAGACATCTTATTTTATCTCTCCGCTAAACCATCATTGTTTTCTTTTAGCTCCAGTTTTCTTTTCAAGCCCATTGGCGATACTTTTAAAAATTTCGTCTACTACTCCGCTTCCGTTTACAGGCATGTACTTTCCTATGTTATTGTAGTAATCGCGCAATGGAGAAGTCTGATTATGATATACCTCAAGACGCTTCTTTATGGTATCAGGATTATCATCTGCTCTCCCTGTCTCTTTTCCACGGTTAAGCATACGTTCGATAAGTTCTTCTTCGGGCACTTCAAGGCCAACTACTGCATGAAGTTCTGTGCCTCGTTTTTCAAGAAGCCCCTTGAGAGCTTCCGCTTGTGGAATAGTGCGAGGGAAACCGTCGAAAATAACTCCTTTTTTCCCTTTAGCATCTTTTTCGAGCACATCATCAAGTATGCTGATCATAAGCTCATCGGGAATAAGCTGTCCCTGAGAAATATATTCATGGGCTATTTTGCCAAGATCAGTACCGCGTTTGATATGATCTCTCAATACTTCTCCGGTTGAGATATGAAACAATCCATACTCATCTATGAGTTTGGCGCTTTGGGTACCTTTCCCACTACCGGGAGCCCCAAATAATACGAGATTCAACATATTTAGTCAGATATTTAGATTTTTCGGGTTATATTATTCTTCTATTGCATAGATATCTTTCAGATTACGCACCTTGCCATCAAGGTCAAGACCATATCCTATGATAAACTTCGGAGGTATGGTAAAGGCAACATAATCCGGCTTAAATCCGGTCTTGCTGCTTTGAGGTTTATGAAGAAGTGTAGCAAACCTCACTGAATTAGGATGCCTTTTCTTGAGATCTGATACCATCTGAGTCGCAGTGAGACCTGTGTCAACTATATCTTCTATAATTATCACATCTCTGCCGTCGATATCTTCAGTCAGTCCTATCAGCTGTTTAACAGTGCCCGTAGTAGACATGCCGTCATAGCTTTTATATCTTACAAATGACACCGTGCAGTCATTCATTCCTACTTCCCTAATTAAATCGGCAGCAAATATAAACGCTCCATTAAGGACACATAGAAAAAGAGGATTTCTCCCTGCAAGATCTCTTCTGATTTCATTAGCCACTCTCTTGACTTGCTCTTGAATTTCCTCTCTCTTCAGATACGGCACAAATGTCAGGCCGTCAACTATGACTTTATCTTCCATTGGCATTTAAAGGTTGACATTCTGTTCTTTCTTCCGCTTCTCACGTGGAAATTCGATGCGGAATATAAAGCAAAATTAATAAATATGTGCGAATTTTGCAAATAAAAATCTGATCCCTATAATATATAATATTTATCCGTTTTTCTTCCTAAATTTCCGGACTATTATAGTACCGAATCCTATCGGTAATTCAATTTAAAATTACATCAAAATTATGGGCACTTCTGATTCACTC
>CAZXHO010000374.1:0-2404 GCA_964640365.1 uncultured Sangeribacter sp.
CAGACAAATATAGTCTGAATTTGATTCCTGCATGATTTGCATCATTCAGGAGGATATTCAATATTGCGTCTCTATATCAAAATAAAGACGGATATCTCTTGATCTTTTTGAGATCTTTCTATATTAGAACGTATTTTTGACCCGATTGATCTTATTTAGATTAATATGATCTGAATTTTTAATGTCTTTTAATTGCTTAATTTTGAAATTTTACAATTTTTAACAGTATTGTGCTCATTCACCTATAAGTTGGATGTAGTCAAATGAATCACTTATAATACTAAGAAATTATATTTTATATCATTTGAATACTTTCAAGTCATAAAAAATGATTATATTTGTCCTAATTTAAAACTTATCCTTATGAAATCTAATAAATTAATATCCTATTTACTTTTATTTTCTACACTTTATGTGTCGGCAAGAGAAAAATATGTTGGTGGAGATATTTCATTATTACCCGAATATGAATCTGCCGGAGCCATTTACAAAGATGAAGCCGGACAGCCGATAAGTGAGCTTTTACCTTTTCTCAAGAAAGAGGGAATGAATGCGATGAGGGTAAGATTATTCGTCAATCCAAAAGATTATAAGGGTTCTGATGCTGATCCCAATGCGTGTCAGGATTTGGATTACATCATACCACTATGTAAAAGAATAAAAGATGGCGGTTTTAATTTATTACTTGATTTCCATTATTCAGATACATGGGCAGATCCTGCCAAGCAATGGATTCCTGAAGCATGGAAAGGCCTGAGCGATGATGAACTATACACTAAGATTTATGACTATACCAAGTCTATTCTTCAAACTCTCAAAGAAGAAGGTATAGTACCTGATTTTATACAACCGGGAAATGAAATTAGTTTCGGAATGTTGTGGGGGAGTCCTGATGATAAGGAGAGTGACTTGAAAAAGGTTTATATAAACAGTGATGCCAATTGGGAAAGACTTGGTAATCTATTGAAACAAGCTATTAAGGCGTGCCGTGAAGAGTGTCCCAAGGCGCAAATTGTTTTGCACACAGAAAGGGTCGGAGACGTAGATGTGCAGAACAATTTTTACAATAAAATTAAACAGATGGAGGTGGAATATGAGATAATCGGCTTAAGCTATTACCCCTATTTCCATGGAACCATGAAAGTTCTTAATGATGCTTTGACATCTCTTGAAACATCATTTCCTGATAAGCAAATTATGATTGTTGAAACGGGTTTCCCTTATAAATGGGAAGTTCCCGGAACCTCACAGAAGGTTGAATATGACTATTCTGATGCGGGACAGAACCAATTTGCTAAAGATCTTGTAGCAACGCTAAATAGTCATGAGACAGTAACAGGATTATTCTGGTGGTGGCTCGAATATAATGCCTATAATACCAGTCTATCCGGCTGGTATAATGCACCATTGTTTGACAGTACAAATGGAAAGGTATGTAGCGCATTAAAGACGATTTGCAGCTTTGCAACCGGTTCCGGAGGTGTAGATGAGACTATTTCACAGGACAATAATGATGGGAAAATATACGATCTGTCAGGAAGAATAGTTGACGAAAGTTATAAAGGCATCATAATTAAAAACGGTAAGAAAATAATCATTAAATAGATTCTGGTATGTCATGTTCATACCTCCTACACAGGTTATTAGTATAAATTGAAATTAAGAGAAGTTGCTTTTGATAGATAAATTTTTGCTTAGATTAGGGTCTTCTCATAGAGTGAGAAGAGCCTAATCTATATGCTTTTCAATCTTAAGATTTGATGTATCATACATAACCTTTGCATGATTTCTTCGTAATATTTCACTGGCGATACAAGTTCCCGTCTTTTTGTCTATTATCTCTCTATATACCTCACCATTGCGGTAAACTATTCCATTCTCTTTGGAGAAATATTCATTTTTAGACTGAATGTGGAAAGTCTTTTCCTGCGGTTGATTGGCTCGGAGTTCTCCTCGAAGATAAGTGCCATCAGACCATACCAATAGTTGATAAGTGCGATTAGTTTTGTTTATAAAACGGTAATCAAGATAATTGTAGACAATACTTGTGCCAGTACCAAAGGGAATTTGTCTTTTATAATCAGGAAAAAGATCAATCCCATCATGATGGTGATGCTCGACAATGGTTAGTTCCGAGTGAAGTATCATCCAATGAATCAAATTAGTCATTTGACAGAGTCCCCCACCATAACCTCTTGAGGGTTTGCCCTTTGCTATTGTTAGTCCCTCCTTATATCCATTCTTTTCAGTATCAGGTCCAACGAGTCTCCAAAAAGAAAAGGTCTCGTTTGGATTTATTAAAACTCCATAGATCTTTGGAGCAGCCAATGATAGATTAACGGCTTTATTTTCCTGTAACTCTACTTCTGTGTTTCCTAATTTTCTTCTTATTAAAGATTTATGT
>CAZXHO010000375.1:0-2384 GCA_964640365.1 uncultured Sangeribacter sp.
GAAAACAGGGCGTTGCTTCAGAAATATGCTGCAGAAAGGGATGTATTGAATATGTTTTGCTATACAGGCGGTTTTTCAGTGTATGCCATGCGCGGAGGTGCCCGTAAGGTTGATTCGGTCGACTCTTCGGCTAAGGCCGCGGCTCTCACCGATGCTAATATTGAATTGAACTTCCCGGGAGATCCACGCCATAAAACCTATGCAGAGGATGCGTTTAAGTTTTTGGCAGATATGGAGAAGGATGCTTATGATCTTATAATTCTTGATCCTCCCGCCTTTGCTAAACATCGGTCTGCTCTCAAAAACGGCCTTATAGGATACCGTAAACTTAATGCTAAAGCTTTTGAGAAAATTCGTCCGGGAGGTGTACTTTTCACTTTCTCTTGTTCGCAGGTAGTGACTCGCGAAATGTTCCGTCTTGCAGTGTTTACTGCCGCCGCACAGTCGGGCAGAAAAGTAAGAATACTCCATCAGCTTACACAGCCTGCAGACCATCCTGTAGATATTTCACATCCCGAGGGTGAATACCTGAAAGGACTCGTGCTTTACGTAGAGTAATATCAGCTATGAATAGAAAATTTACAACTTTAATTCTTGCATCAATGCTTTCTCTAAACGTGGGTGCAGTTGTCGATAAGAATTTTAACTATCATGTCGACAGATTTGCGGATATAGAAGTGCTTCGCTATGAAGTGCCTGAGTTTGACCGTCTGACACTGAATCAGAAAAAATTGGTATATTATCTTTCGCAGGCTGCTCAGTGTGGTCGTGATATTCTTTGGGATCAAAACGGACGATATAATCTGAAGATCCGTAAGCTTATTGAGAATATCTATACGTCGTTCGACGGTGATAAAAACTCTGCCGATTATAAGGCTCTCGAGAAGTATTTAAAACAAATATGGTTTGGAAACGGTATCTATCACCACTATTCCACCGATAAGTTTACCCCTGAATTTTCAGAAGCATTTTTCGTAGAGATGGTAAATGCGCTCCCCGATTCTATGCTGCCTCTCGATGCCGGTGAAACTCGCACTGAACTTATTGCAACTCTTTCACCGGTGATTTTTGATCCAACAGTGCTTCCGAAAAGAGTATGTCAGGATGGTTCTGTAGACGTTGTTGCTAACTCAGCTTCCAATCTATATGGCGAAGGAGTGACCCAAGCTGAGGTTGAAGCTTATTATGACGCATTGAAAGATCCGGCGGATCCACATCCCATTTCCTACGGACTCAACGCGAAGGTCGTGAAGGAGGATGGCAAAATTAAAGAGGAACATTATCATCTTAACGGACTTTATGGCCCTGCAATCGCTAAGGTGATATACTGGCTTGATCTCGCAAAGGGTGTGGCGGAAAGTGAGAAACAGAAAGAATATATCGGTAAACTTATTGACTATTACATAACCGGTGATCTACGCCTTTTTGACGAATATTCAATCATGTGGGCTGAAGACATTGATTGTGATGTAGATTTCGTGAACGGTTTCATCGAAAGCTACGGTGATCCTTTGGGAATGACAGGATCTTGGGAATCGTATGTGAATTTCAAGAATAAGGAAGCTTCGGAACGCACGGAAATAATATCAGGAAATGCACAGTGGTTTGAAGACCATGCACCTATCGATCCTAAATTCCGCAAACCCGTTGTTAAAGGAATCTCCGCGAAAGTGATTAATGCCGCTATGCTTGGTGGTGACGCTTTCCCTGCAACTGCCATTGGTATAAATCTTCCTAACGCAGACTGGATACGGGCTGAACACGGTTCTAAGTCGGTGACTATCGAAAATATTACCGAGGCTTATGATATGGCTTCTCATGGCAATGGCTTTAACGAGGAATTCGTAATAGATGCTCCAACAAGAAAATTGCTTGAGGATTACCTCTACATCACGGATATGCTTCATACGGATCTCCATGAATGTCTTGGTCATGGTTCGGGACAGCTTTTACCCGGTGTGAGCTCCGAGGCACTAAAAGAAAATGGTTCTGCTCTTGAGGAAGCACGTGCCGATCTTTTTGCTCTATATTACCTCGCCGACCCTAAACTTATTGAGCTGGGAATTCTTGATAATCCCGATGCTTATAAAGCTGAGTATTATAAATATCTTCTTAATGGTTTGATGACTCAGCTCAACAGGATCGAGGAAGGAAAAGATGTTGAGGAGGCTCACATGCGCAACCGCCAGCTCATTGCGGCTTGGGTGCTTGAAAAAGGTAAAAAGGATAAGGTTGTGGAGCTTGTAAAGAAAAACGGAAAGACTTTTGTCAAGATTAACGATTATGCAAAGTTGCGTGGCTTATTCGGAGATCTGCTTGCCGAGATTCAGAGAATTAAGAGCACTGGAGATTACAAAGCCGGTGCTGAGTTGATTAACACGTAT
>CAZXHO010000376.1:0-2359 GCA_964640365.1 uncultured Sangeribacter sp.
AATACTATTGATGTAAGCAAACAAGTGTAAACAGGATTGTTTCCTGAAGGAACCAATGCGAATATTAAGGTTACAATTGTAGCACCAAGTGTCTGTCCCATTAATCTTGCTGTACTTTGCATTCCACCGGCTCCACCTGTTCTTTGCACCGGGGTGGCGAGAACCATCACAATATTATTAGGTGTCTGATACAAGCCGAAACCTATTCCGCATATAGCAATTCTCCAAGCTACATCCCATGGGGTAGGCGTGGCACCGGTGCATAATAAAAATACTAATCCCAATGTAAATACCCCCATTCCTGAAGCTGCAGTTAATCCCGGATTGTGCTTTTCTACGAATCTTGCCGCCAAGGGAGAGACAATCATTGTGGCAAGAGGCCAGGGGGTCATAAGAAGTCCTGTAGTGATTTCTGAAAAGTTATATTTCCCCAAGAATAGAAATGGCAGAGATACCATAGCTATCATCTGGGCAATAAATGAGCAAGTAGAAGTGCAGATGCAGAGCGAAAACAATTTAATTTTGAACAGATCAACCGGTAGCATAGGCTTCTTCTTTGTCTTCTCTCGTTTTATATAAAATATCCCAATTAGTGCACCTAAGACAAGCAGAATGAAGGTTAATGGAGAAAAATTCTTTCGTGCCACACTCCCCATTGCATAGAAAAGAAGTCCGAAAGTCACAATATTTTCTAACGCTGCTTCCCAATCAAAATGTTCTTTTACTGACTTTTGAGGATTCTCAGGCAGTAACTTTTTGCCTAAAATAAAAGCAAACACTCCTAAAGGAATATTTATTAGAAATAGCCAGTGCCAAGAGGCTATTGAAAGAACCGCTCCCGCGAGCGTAGGACCGGCTGCCGTTGAGACAGCAATAACCATAGCATTGAGAGCAAGTCCCCTGCCTAAAACTTCTTTAGGATAGATAATTCGTGTAAGAGCAATGTTAACTCCCATAATTAAAGCTGCTCCAATTCCTTGGATACCACGTGAAATAACAAGGCTTTCAAAAGAATTTGACAAAGCACAGCTTATAGATGCAAGAGTAAAAATAACTACTCCGGAAAGGAAACTTTTCTTATAACTGAATTTATCTCCGGCTGAAGAAACCGGTAATAGCAGACATGTTATTACGAGCTGATAAGTAGTAACTATCCAAACTGTTGCCGAATCAGATACATTAAATTCTGTAGCAAGAACGGGTAATGCAACATTCATGACAGTTACATCAAGAACCGTCATTACCAGTACCGACAGCACTGCAAGAATAGGAATGTAGTTTTTAATAGAAAATTTATATTCTCCCATTATTAGAAAATTCAGCCAATTTTATAACGAGAAATCATAAAATATATTGGTATTGTCTCTGATTATGATTAAAGCGCTTGTATAATGTTCAGGAGTGGTTCGAATAATCGGATTGATCTAAAGAAAAATGGGATTCGCATAAACTTCTCGGTCGTTATCTCTTCCCAGCACCTGAATAGGGCTTTATAAGTTGTTTTTTTATGACTCGATTTTAAAAATTTGTGATAATCTATAAAATCACTATTTTTGTGCTTCAAATTTCAAACATATGGCAATGACAATTGAGAATGCGATTCTTGACAGGGTTGGTCTCTTAATGGGGGAGACTGTTCTCGAAAGAATGAAGAATATTAGAGTGATTATATTTGGAATTGGGGGTGTAGGTTCTTGGTGTGCCGAAAGTCTCGTAAGATCAGGTATCCGCAATATCACTATTGTGGATAGCGACAGGGTGGGTGTATCCAATATAAACAGACAAAGAATGGCTACCACTGAAACCGTAGGAAAATGGAAGGTCGATGCTTTAAAAGAAATTCTTTTATCTATCATGCCGGAGGCTAATGTCATAACAAGGTGTGAATCTTATAATGAAGAGACTGCCGAACTTTTTAATCTTGCATCTTACGATTATATTATAGACGCCATCGATTCGGTAAAGGATAAAGCTCAATTAATTATAAATGCCACAAGAACTAAATCAAAATTCTTTTCTTCTATGGGGGCTGCCCTTAAGATTGACCCTACCAAAATAAAAGTGGCTGAGTTTTATAACGTGACCGGATGTCCTCTCGCCAGATCTTTAAGACAGCGTTTTAAAAAAGAAGGCCGTTTTCCTGCAAAGAAATTTAAATGTGTTTATAGTGACGAATTGTTGCAGAATAAAGGTGGCTCCGTATTAGATAATGATAAGGAATTAGAATGTGAAAGGGAGTTTGAGGGATCTATGCTTCAAAGTGAAAGGGACTCAAAAAAGAGGAAACCTAATGGATCTATCATGCATATAACAGCTATATTCGGATTAACCTTGGCAGGTCTTGTGTTGATTGATATTT
>CAZXHO010000377.1:0-2356 GCA_964640365.1 uncultured Sangeribacter sp.
CATGGTAAGAAATTCCCTCTTTCTCCATAATGAAATTCACCGGAGAACCCCCTTTGTGGCAAGAGAAACAATAACAGAAATTCCTTGCCTTATTCACAGAAAAGGATGGCGTCCGTTCGTTATGGAACGGACACAATCCCATGAAGTTGGCCCCGCGTCTTGTGAGATGTACGTAATCGCTTACAACCTCTACAATATCTGCGGTATCTTTGATTTTTTGTACTGTTGCTTTGTCGATCAAAATGGAGAAAAATACAAAGCTATAGGTTCGTAAAAGTTATTTTAAGAGAGATGAATTCTTTCTCATCCTTCTTTCAAGTTCTTCGGGAGAAGGAGTATAGAGCGATCCAAGCAGATTATGGATTTTTTCATTTGTGCTCAGGCGCGTCGGAACGAGGGGAAGACGTAATTCGTTTTCTATAAGGCCAAGAGCATTCAGAGTACATTTCACACCGGCGGGATTACCGTCTACGAAGAGCAGATTAAAGAGTTCGTTGAAACGCCAGTGAATAGGAAGCGCTTCTTGAAATTTGCCTTGGAGACAGAGTCTCACCATTCTACCGAATTCCATGGGGAAAGCATTTCCAATCACAGAGATAACTCCTACAGCACCGAGAGTCATAAGAGGATAAGTGATGCTGTCATCACCGGAGATTACTTCGAATTCTTCCGGTTTATTTTTAATGATTTCCTCAATTTGGGCAAAATTGCCTGAAGCTTCCTTGATTCCAATAATATTTTTAAAATCGCGTGCAAGAGATAGGGTTGTGGAAGCCGACATGTTCACACCGGTGCGTCCCGGAACGTTATAAAGAACAACAGGAAGCGGGGAAGCCTCGGAAATTGCTTTATAATGTTGATATAAACCTTCTTGGGAAGGTTTGTTATAGAAGGGAACTACGGAGAGAACGGCAGAGAAACCGTCAAAATTACCGGTTCTGAGTTCATTGACCACGGCCTGTGTGTTGTTGCCTCCAACACCGAGAATCAATGGCACGCGGTTTGCGTTTTTATTGATTATGGTTTCTCGGATCTTTTGTTTCTCCTCGGGAAATAAAGCAGGTGTTTCTCCTGTTGTCCCAAGAACTACGATGTAGTCTGCGTTGCCACTGACAACGTATTCCACCATTCGTTCAAGACCCTCATAATCTACTGTTTTGTCACTCTTAAACGGAGTAACTAAAGCTACTCCGAGTCCTTTCAGTTGTAAATCAGCCATAAGTTGGTTTATTGTTAACGCAAAGTTAATAATTTTTTCGTAATTTTGTAACGTAAAGGTAAAATTAAGTTTACAAATAGTTTCTACGAATTCCGTTACACGAATTAATTCTACTAAACTTTGAACTATGGCACTAAATCCTGCAGTAAAAGAAAACCTGAAAGATTTTTGGAAGGAATTGCTTTCCTATTTCAATGTTGCGGAGGATCTTGAACCCCAACTTGATATAGAACAGTCAATTCGATCCGGAGTAAGTTTCAAGGGTAGTCAGCTTCTGGTATTAATATTCGCAATTTTCATAGCCTCTCTGGGATTGAATACAGACAGTATCCCGGTGATTATTGGCGCCATGCTTATTTCTCCTCTTATGGGCCCTATAATCGGTATGGGACTGGCAATAGGAATCGAAGATTATACTCTTCTTAAAAGGAGTTTGAAGAATATTACTATGGCTATCATAGGCTCTCTTGCCGCTTCTGCTATATATTTCCTCATATCTCCTCAATATGAAAATGCAAGCCAATTATTGGCACGTACTTCACCTTCAATTTATGATGTATTTGTAGCTCTTTTCGGTGGGGCGGCAGGTATAGTGAGTATTGCTTGTAAGAATAAAGGTCAGGTTATGCCCGGTGTTGCTATTGCAACCTCTCTTATGCCTCCTTTATGCACCGCGGGATATGGATTGGCAACATTGCAATCTCATTTTTTCTTCGGTGCCCTCTATCTTTTTTTCACTAATATGATATTTATTCTTTTTGCTACATGGATAGGTGTCAAGCTTATGCGGTTTCATAAAGTTGTATATCAGAATTCAAAAAGAAGCCGAAGAGTTCAGATTGTGGTTTACACAATTGTTTTCATGACTGTCGGATTCAGTTGTTATCTTACTTACCGAATGGTCCGAACAAATATGTTTATGGCTGAGGCCACAGCTTTTGTGGAAGAAAAGATGGTCTTTCCCAATACTCAGGTTTTGAACCACAGAATATATGAAAAGGGAAATAAAAGATACATTGATGTTACACTAATCGGGCAGGCTCTTCCTAAGGACTCGTTGCAACTTGCCATGATGATGAAGCTTGACAGTCTCGGACTTGGAGGAACTATTTTGAATATCAAGCAAGGTTTTTCCAT
>CAZXHO010000378.1:0-2344 GCA_964640365.1 uncultured Sangeribacter sp.
CGATGCTCTTCATGAAGAAAAGCACCTATAAGTCTTTTGGCGAATTCCTTATCGGCTTCTGCTTCCTGTTCATGGGCCTTGATTTGATCAGCAAGTATGTGCCCAATTTGCAGGCTAACCCTGATATGCTCAGCTTCGTGACCAACTACACCACTCTGGGCTATTGGTCTGTGCTGATCTTCTTCTTCCTCGGTATAGTTCTTACAATGGTGGCGCAGAGTTCGGCTGCTACATTTGCCATCACCTTGATCATGTGTTCACAGGGTTGGATTTCATTCACCCTCGGATGTGCAATCATTCTGGGCGGTAATATCGGTACCACAATCACTCCGATCCTTGCGTCTCTAAGCGGTAATCTCGCTGCAAAACGCACGGCTATGGGGCATGTGCTCTTCAATGTAATAGGTTCTATAATCGTGCTGTTCATATTCCATCCCTTCATGAATCTGGTTGCTGACATAACCGAATGGTGCAACGGTATCAATCCTCTCGATATAGACGCAGCCGAAGAGGCAGCCATGGCTGATTCAACCCTGCTTGATCCAAAGGGTGGATTGACTGCCAAGGCACAGGCCTCAGTTGCTTTCGGACTTGCAATGTTCCCCACAGTGTTTAATGCCTGCAACCTCCTTATCATGATATGGTTTACTAAGCTCTACGTAAAGGTGGTCTGCTGGATTATGCCTGCACGCCACAAGGACACGGAAGAAGAATTCACTCTCAAATATATCGGCAGAGGTATGTTGTCGGCTTCCGAGCTTAACATTACGCAGGCTCAGAAAGAAATTGCTGTTTACGCAGAAAGAGTGGCAAGAATGCTCACGATGGCCCATGACATTATCCATATGTCAGAAAAAGATGAGGCATATACCGAAACCTACAATCGTCTGGAGAAGTATGAGGATATATCCGACCGGATGGACATAGAGATTGGCACTTACCTTAACCATGTGGCAGAAGGCCGTCTGAGTCCTGAAGGTAAAATGAGGGTTGCCGGCATGTTGCGTGTCATCAGTGAAATAGAATCTATTGCCGACGGATGTTTCAATGTTGCCAAGACCGTGGCACGTCAGCACCATAACCATGTGCAGCTCACACCCGGGGTTCTGACAGAAATAGACAACATGTTCACTCTTGTCAACGATGCAATGCAGAATATGCTGGAAATTATCCGGGAAATGGAAACTCCGGAAGATTCCCTCATTATCAAAGCTTATAACAAAGAGAGGGAAATCAACAATCTCCGCAACAATCTGCGCGATTCAAATATCTATAATATCAACAATAAGGAGTATGGGTATCAGGAAGGCATATTCTTCATGGACCTCATCAGTGAGGCGGAAAAACTCGGAGACTATATGCTTAATGTGGTGGAAGGTGTGAAACACCAGTTCCATCCCACATCAGAATCCAGATCATAAGCCCTCTCATATCTAACCGCGGCATGCCGCATCAACAAAAGGAAAGTATGAATTCACATCGCTATTGCGTCATTATGTGCGGGGGAGTTGGATCCCGCTTCTGGCCATTCAGCCGAAACGATCGGCCGAAACAGTTCCTTGATTTCTTCGGTACCGGGAAAAGTCTTTTGCAACTTACCGTAGACAGGATATCTTCCATAGTCAGCCATGAGAATATAATCCTTGTCACCAACCGTCAGTATGCGGATCTAATCCGAGAACAGCTGCCGGAGGTAAAGGCTTCAAACATCCTTCTTGAACCTGCAAGAAGAAACACTGCACCGTGCATATGTTGGGCTGCGCACCATATTTACGCGCTCGATCCCAAGGCTTCTATCGTTACTCTCCCCTCTGACCATCTGGTGTTAAAAGAGAAGGAGTTTGAGAAAGCCATTAATGAAGGTCTTGATTTTGTTGAAAACGGCAACCGCCTGTTGACTCTTGGAATTAAGCCGACAGGGCCGAACACAGGCTACGGCTATATTCAACAGGGTACAGCAGTGGCTGAATATCCGGGGATCAGGAAAGTGAAATCGTTTACCGAGAAACCTGACATTGAAATGGCAAAAGTGTTTCTTGCAAGTGGTGAGTTTTTCTGGAATTCCGGTATATTCCTTTGGTCAGTGGAAAGCATCTTGAAGGCTTTCTCCAAGTACGCTCCCGAAACAGCCCAGTTGTTCAATCCCGGAGATGAGGATGTCTACGGCACAGCTGCTGAACCGAAGTTTATTGATGCTATTTTCCCTAAGGCACCCGCTATTTCCATAGATTATTCTATCATGGAAAAAGCAGACAACGTTTACGTGAAAACTGTTGACCTCGGCTGGAGCGACCTCGGCACATGGAATGCCATCTTTGAGGCTTCTCCCCGCAATCAGGATGGA